>JAHJUC010000460.1 GCA_018829385.1 Alphaproteobacteria bacterium | reverse complement strand
GCGAGGCGGCGGGAAGGGTAGACCGTAAAGCCTGACGCCTTGATGAAGGGCGGCGCGATCACGACGACCCCGTTGTCGCCTTCGATCACCATGCGGTTGGATCCATCGCGGTCAAATCCGCACTGGATTTGAGCTTCGGCGCCGGCAAAGTGCAGGTGCAGGGTTGCGGCGATATCGACACCGGATGGCGCGGCGCACCAGGAACCGTCGACGCTGACCGGATCCCCTAGAAAATAGCGTGCGAGCGAGATCGGGTAGATTCCGAGATCGTGCAGCGCGCCGCCGCCCTGGGACCTGTCGAAGAGCCGGTTTGCGGGATCATATTCGTGCTTCCAGGCGATATCTGCCTCGAGCTTGCGGACGGTGCCGATCGCGCCGTCGCGCAGGGCCCTGCGCAAGGCCCTGATGGCGGGGAGGTAGCGGCTCCACATCGCCTCCATCACGAGGCTGCCGCCGGACCGGGCAGCCCGTTCGATTTCCAGCGCTTCGTCAAGGCTGGCGGTCATCGGTTTTTCGATCATGACCGGGACGCCCCCGGCGATGCATTCGAGCGTCTGGGCGAGATGGATCGCGTTCGGCGTGGCGATGTAGACCGCGTCGATTGCCCGTGCGCCGATCATCGATGCCAGAGAATCGAATGCAACGATGCCGGCATGGTGTCCGGCGAACTCCCGTGCCCTGGCGAGGTCGCGCGAGCAGACAGCCGACAGCACCGCGCCGTCCGCATGGCCGATGTCGGAGGCGAATTGCCGGGCAATGGTTCCGGTCCCGGCGATGCCCCAACGGATGATCTTTTTATCGTTCATCGCCTGCTTATAGGGGGATGCTGGTGAAAGCCGGGTAAAGACCGCAGCGCACGGGCGCGACTGTCCGGCTCAATCCGGCCAGCTTCACCAGGGCAGGGAGGCGCCGTCGTAGTCGAAGAAGCCGCCGGTTTCGGCCGGCGTGAGCCGGTCAAGCGCGCCGATCAGCAGGGCGGCGGCCTCGGCTGGCCGGCGCACATTAAGGCCGGTCTTGGCGAAATCCGATGACAGGCCCGTGTCGACGGTGCCGGGGTGCAGCGCCACGCAGACGGCATCGGGCTTGCGGCGCGCCAGTTCGATTGCCGCGGTGTGGACCAGCTGGTTGAGGGCTGCCTTGGAGGCGCGGTAGCTGTACCAGCCGCCGAGCCGGTTGTCGCCGATCGAGCCCACCTTGGCCGAGAGCGTGGCGAAGACCGATTTTCCTTGTTTCGGCAACAGCGGCAGGAAATGCTTCATCAACAGCGCCGGCCCCATCGCGTTGACGGCAAAGGCATGGGCCATGTGCTCGGGGGTGAGGGCCGAGAGGGATTTTTCCGGCGTGAAGCTGCTTCCATGCAGGAAGCCGGTCGCGTCGAAGACCAGGCGGAGATCCATTTGCCTGGCCCTGATGGTGTCTGCGGCGCGGACGATGCTCGGCTCGTCGAGCAGCTCGATTGCGGGTTCCGATGTGCGCGACAAGCCGACCACCCCGGCGAAGGCGCCGCTCTGGCCGAGCGCCTCGACCACCGCCGCGCCAATGCCGCCGGTGGAGCCGATGACGACCGCCAGTCCACCCTTGTTCAAGCTGTCCATCTCGCTCCTCCGTTGACGCAGCCAACAGGGAGAGGCTTCAGCGAGCGTGCTGCGTCATGACCATCATGTAGTCGGCCATGAACATTTCCGGATCCGTGTCGACCATCACCATATGGTCCGGTCTTCCGTCAAAGCAACGGGCGCGGCTCCTTGTGCCGCCGGGCTGGAACAGGGTCTGGCCGATGGCGGGGCCGTCGGTGATCACTGCAAGCGCGCCCTTCTGCAGCCGGAAGGCGCCCGGAACCGTGAGCCACGAGAGAGCCATTACATCATGCGGCACGCAGCCGCCGATGCCCAGATGCGAGCGGTAGAACCGGGCATAGAATTCCGCCATGGCCGCCAGCGGCGTTCCCAGCGCGGGATTTTCTCTTGCCAGCGCCTGCATGAAATCGGGGGTGAAGACCACTGGCATGGTGCAGTCGAGCGGCGCCAGCACCAGCGGCCAGCTTGCCGCCAGCACGGCATCGGCGGCGTCCGGGTCATTCCAGAAATTGGCCTCCGCCATCGGCGTGACGTTGCCCTTGCGGTGGACGGCGCCGCCCATGACGATGACAGCCTTGAGGCGGGAGACCACCTCGGGATCGCGATCGAGCAACCTCGCCAGGTTGGTCACCGGCCCGACGGCGCAAATGCTGATTTCCCCGGGATAGCGTCTTGTCGCCTCGATGATGTAGTCGACCGCGTCCAGCGCATGTTTTTGCCGCTTCGATGCCGGTATGTCGACTCCGCCAAAGCCGTTGCGGCCGTGAACCAGATAGCTCGGCTGGTTTGCGGGCATCGACAGCGGCGCCGGTTCCCCTTCTGCGACGTCTGCGCTAACGCCCCAGTGGTCGAGCAGCGCCAGAGCGTTGCGGGTTGCCTCGTCGGTGCGGACATTGCCGAAAATGGTGGTCAGGGCCAGCAACTCGATATCCGGGTGCGCGACCGCATAGGCAATCGCCATGGCGTCGTCGATGCCTGGATCTGTATCGATAATGATCTTGTGCTTCATCGCCTGTTCCTGTTCGTCCGCGCACTCCAATGCCACGGCAAGGGAGCAGTCACAAGAGAGCCGGCTCACGAGGTAAGGCCGGTGCAAGATTGGGTGTTCATTTTCGCCAGCGACCGGCGGCATGGCAGGGATTTCCCTGCCGTCGCTTGACGGGCGTTATCTTCGCCGGATAACGCCCGTCTGCTTTTCCGGGAGGTTCATATTCGCCGGAGTGGCCCTTTTGCCGTGAACTGGCGTACCGGCGGCAAGATGACAACAAGACCCGTCTTTTATCT
>JAHJUC010000459.1 GCA_018829385.1 Alphaproteobacteria bacterium | reverse complement strand
CGGTCTTCCGCTATTTCGATACGGTCGAGCAGATTGCCGATTTCGGCTTCTTCACCGGCCTCGACAAGCTCATTGCCTGGCGCGCCGAGCTCGCCCGCAGGCCGTCGGTGCGCGCCGCGGTCGGCGCGGATTACGGCGACCGTCTGCGCGACTTCATGCGGGGCCGCGGCAGCGCGTTGTCGAAGATGATGGATGAGGCCGAGCGAGGCGTCCGGCCGTGAAACCCGAGTTCGCGCATGCGTCCCCCGCCAGGGCTCCGGCGCAACGCTCCGGCATCAGCTTCAAGCGGCTGACCGAGGTTGCGCCGCAGGTTCTGGTCGCGCACATGTCCGATCCGCGCATGCGCGAGCACATGCCGTTGCTGACCTTTGCCTGGGATCTCGAGGTCGTCACCAGCTTCGTTGCCGCCAAGGAAGCCTGCTGGCGCCGCGACGGGCTGGGGCACTGGGCGATCTTTGACGGCGATCGTTACGTCGGCTGGGGCGGCTTCCAGAAGGAGGGGGAAGAATGGGACTTTGGCCTGGTGCTGAAGCCGCAATCCTTCGGTCTTGGCGCACGCATCACCCGCCAGTCCCTGGCCTTTGCCCGCGCTGACGAGCGCATTCCCTTGGTGACGTTCCTGCTGCCGCCCTCGCGCAGCAACCTCGGCGCGCTTGCCCGGCTGGGCGCCCGGTTGGTCGGTGAGATCGAGCATGAGGGCGCGCGGTTCAACAAGTTCGTGCTCGACACCACCGGGCATCCCGAAGCAACCGGGGATGACGGCGGTGGATGATCGTGGTCCCCACTCTCGTCGCGCGGATCCTGGAGAGAGAAGGGGAAACTCCCCGGAACCATCCCCCGCCTTGATGCATTGCCCCTGCAACACCAGCACAGGAGCATGTTCCATGGCCCACACACTTGCCATCACCAGGATCGAAGACGTCACCCACGATGTCCGCCAGTTCACCTTTGAAAAGCCCGAGGGTTTCAAGTTCACGCCGGGGCAGGCGGCCGAGGTGGGGATCGACCGTGATGGCTGGCGTGATGCCGGCCATCCCTTCACCTTCACGGCGTTGCCGGAATGGGACGAACTGCAGTTCACCATCAAGATCTATCCCGGGCACGACGGCCTGACCGAGCAGATCGATACGCTCAAGGTCGGCGACAGCTTCATCGTCGGCGAGCCCTGGGGCACGATCGAGTACAAGGGCAAGGGCACCTTCATTGCCGGCGGCGCCGGCGTCACCCCCTTCATCGCCATCCTGCGCATGCTCAGGGAGCGCGGCGAACTCTCCGGCCACCGGCTGATCTTCGCCAACAAGCGTGAAGAGGATATCATCCTGCGCGACGAGTTCGAGGCGATGCCCGGTCTGGAAACGATCCATGTGCTCAGCGAAGAGGACAAGAACGGTTTCGAGCACGGCCGTGTCGACAAGGCGATGCTCGAGCGGCTGGTTGGAAACACCTCGCAGCACTTCTATATCTGCGGTCCTGACCCGATGATCAAAAGCGTCAACGACGCACTCGAGCAACTCGGCGCCGATCCGGATGCGCTGGTCTTCGAGGAGTAATCATTTCGCCTGACCACGAAAAAGCCCCGGATTTCCCAATCCGGGGCTCTTGTTTTCCGGTCGGCAGCAATGCCTCAACCTGCCGGTTCGGTATCAGTCCGCTTCAACTCCTCGACAATCGGCATCGAGGTGATGTTGAAGCCCGAATCCACGTAGTGGATCTCGCCGGTCACGCCCGACGACAGGTCCGAGAGCAGGTAGAGCGCCGACTTGCCGACATCGGTGATGTCGACGGTGCGGCGAAGCGGCGCGTTCTTCTTCTGGTAGTTGAACATGGCCCGCGCGTCGCCGATGCCGGCGCCCGCCAGCGTCCGCACCGGGCCCGCGGAGATGGCGTTGACGCGAATGCCGTCCGGGCCGTAATCGGCGGCGAGATAGCGCACCATGGCTTCCAGCGCCGCCTTGGCCACGCCCATCACGTTGTAGTTCGGCATCACCCGCATCGAGCCGCCATAGGTCAGTGTCAGGATCGAGCCGCCCTCGGTCATCAGCGGGGCTGCGCGCTGTGCTACTTCGGTGAACGAATAGGCGGAGATTACCATGGTGCGGGAGAAATTCTCCCGCGTGGTCACGTCCGCATAGCGGCCCTTGAGTTCGCTCTTGTCGGAGAACCCGATCGCATGCACGACGAAGTCGATTCCGCCCCATTCGGCCTTGAGCGTCTCGAACACCGCGTCG
>JAHJUC010000458.1 GCA_018829385.1 Alphaproteobacteria bacterium | reverse complement strand
GTGCCCATGGGGTCTTGCATGTGGGCAAGAAATTGCCACTATCGAATTCCGGACCTGCCACGGACGGCTGAATTCCTGTACAGCAGGATCTGGCACGTTCGTTGCAGGCGGACACCCGCAAGTGAGTGCTGCGAAGCCGCGTGCTCGCCAATCAGAAAACAGTGGAGGAGATCCTTATGATCAGCATCAACCGTCGAAGCCTGTTCACCCTTATGACCGCGACAGCCATGAGCCTGTCGATGGCGCCGGCAAAGGCCGCCGAGTTCGTCAACATCCTGACCGGCGGCACCTCGGGCGTCTACTATCCGCTCGGCGTCGGCCTGTCGAAGATCTACGCCGAGAAGATCGACGGCGTTCGCACGCAGGTGCAGTCGACCAAGGCTTCGGTTGAAAACCTCAACCTGTTGCAGCAGGGCAAGGGCGAACTGGCGCTGGCGCTCGGCGATTCGGTCAAGCTTGCCTGGGAAGGCAATGCGGATGCCGGCTTCAAGGCGCCGCTCGACAAGCTGCGCGGCATCTCGGCCGTCTATCCCAATTACATCCAGATTGTCGCCTCGAAGGAATCCGGCATCACCGATCTCGCCGGGTTCAAGGGCAAGGGTCTGTCCGTGGGCGCAGCCAAATCCGGTACGGAACTCAATGCCCGTGCGATTTTCGCGGCCGCAGGCATGTCCTATGACGATCTGAGCAAGACCGAATACCTGCCGTTCGCGGAATCGGTCGAGCTGATCAAGAACCGCCAGCTCGACGGGACGCTGCAGTCGGCCGGTCTCGGCGTGTCCTCGATCAAGGACCTGTCGACCTCGGTCGACATCCAGATGGTGGCCGTGCCCGAAGAGGTGGTCAAAGCGCTTGGCGCGCCTTACATCGCTGCAACCATTCCGGCAGGCACCTATAACGGCCAGGACGCAGATGTTCAGACCGTCGCCGTGGTCAACTTCCTCGTCACGCATTCCGATGTCAGCGACGAGCTTGCCTACCAGATGACCAAGCAGCTGTTCGAGAACCTGCCCGAACTGGAAGCCGCCCACAATGCGGCCAAGCAGATCAAGCTGGAAAACGCGCTCAACGGCATGCCGGTGCCGCTGCACCCCGGCGCGGAACGCTACTACAAGGAAAAAGGCATGATGTAAGACCGGGCAAACCGGCTCGCATCACCATTTGACCGTGGCGGCCCCTGACGAAGGCGGCCGCCACGGGATTTCGTGTCTTGGGGAGGACATCGCATGCTTCACGACCAGACGCCGCATCAGGTTCCGGAAACTCAACCCGATCTCGGCCTGCACGATCCGCTGGCGGAGAGCTTTCCGTCGACACCTGAAGGGCGACTGCTGTTCTGGCTTGCGCTCATCTTCTCGGTTTTCCAGATCGCCACAGCGGCCCATATCGTCGATTTCGCCAGCCAGGTGGTGCGGGCGATCCATGTCGGCTTCCTGATGCTGCTGACCTTCCCGCTGGTGGCGCTGGCCAGGAAATCCGGCCCGGCGGTGAAGACGCTTGCCTGGATCATGGCCGGCCTCGGCGTCGTTGTCGCCTTCTATCAATGGATTGAATACACCGAGCTCCTGCTGCGCGCGGGCGATCCGCTGACGCGCGACATCGTCCTTGGCGTCATCGCACTCGGTACGGTGTTTGCCGCCGCCTGGGTGATCATGGGCCCGGCGCTGCCGATCATATCAGGCGCGTTCCTGGCCTATTGCCTGTTCGGCGAATACCTGCCGGCGCCGTTCGATCACCGTGGCTACGATTTCGCCCAGGTGATCGACCACATGGCCTACGGCACCGAAGGCATCTACGGCATTCCGATCTTCGTGTCGTCGAGCTTCATCTTCCTGTTCATCCTGTTCGGCTCGTTTCTCGAGAAAGCCGGGATGATCCAGCTGTTCACCGACGTGTCGCTGGGGCTCGTCGGCCACAAGCGCGGCGGCGCCGCCAAGGTCTCGGTGATCTCGTCGGGGCTGATGGGCACGATCTCGGGTTCGGGCGTCGCAAACGTGGTGACCACCGGGCAGTTCACCATTCCGCTGATGAAGAAGTTCGGCTACCGCGCAGCTTTCGCCGGCGGGGTTGAATCGACCTCGTCGATGGGCGGGCAGCTGATGCCGCCGGTGATGGGGGCGGTGGCCTTCATCATGGCCGAGACGCTCGGCGTCGAATATTACGAAGTTGTGCAGGCGGCGATCATTCCGGCCATTCTCTATTTCGCCTCCGCCTTCTGGATGGTGCATCTGGAAGCCGGCAAGCACAATCTGGTCGGCCTGCCGAAGGACGAACTGCCGTCGCCGATGAAGGCGCTGAAAGAGCAATGGTACCTGGTGCTGCCGCTGCTGATGCTGATCTACCTGCTGTTTTCCGGCTACACGCCGCTGTTTGCCGGCACGGTCGGGCTGGCGCTGACGGTGCTGCTGATCCTCGGCGGTTCGATCGCCCTGGGGCTGCCAAAGGGTG
>JAHJUC010000457.1 GCA_018829385.1 Alphaproteobacteria bacterium | reverse complement strand
GAACCGTGTTGCCCGGGCAACCGGACCGGATCCGGTCTTCACCGCAGCCAGGCGTTGGGTCAGGCCCTGCGCCACCGCGGCCTTGGTCAAGCCCATGCCGATCAGGAAGGGCCCCAGCCAGGGCATCAGCGGCACGAAATCGTTGGACCGCGGCGGCACGGTGAACAGCCCGATCCATGACAGCCAGACGGGATTGAACGCCTCGTTCCGATAGAAGCCGGGCAGGGCGATGCAGACGACGCCGACCAGCACCGTGAGCAGCGCCGGCAATCGCAGGAACGCGAGGCCCAGCACGCTTGAGGCGGCGATCGCATGCAGGATGCCGAAATGGATGAAGCTGTCCGGCATGGCGAAAAAGGTTGCCAGGGTTATCAGCGCCGCGGCGCCGGCCACCATGGCGACCCGCTTCAGGAAGGCAGCCCGCCTTATGCCATTGCCATGGGCGAGCACCAGGCTGACGCCCGCCAGGAACAGGAAGCTGCCGGCGATCAAGCGGGCATAAAGCTTGAGCAGCCCCTGCGTGGAGGTGCCGGGGTCAAGATAGCCGAACAGCTCCAGATCCCAGGAAAAATGGTAGCTCGCCATGGCGAACAGCGCCAATCCCCTGGCAAGGTCGAGCGCGTCGATGCGTTGGGAAAGCCTTCCTGGCAGCGTCTGGGTGCCGGTCGTGTCGCTCAAACCCGTCTCTCCATCACAACCATCGGCCAACCTGCCGAATCAAGTCCAGATGCCGATCCCAGCCGACTGGTATCGCATCACCATATCTGAAAACCTGCAAACGGACCCGAATTGCCTGCAGCTCCGCTCACAGGGAAACCGGCTGGATTTTCCTGCCGCCGTTGCCGACAAGCAGCCCCGCCAGCACCAGCGCCAGGGCCGCGACCAGGTTGAGCGTCAGCGGCTCGTCGAGAATGAGCACCCCCAGGGCCACCCCGAACACCGGAACCAGGTTGATCGAGAGCGAGAAGCGCGAGTAACCCACGGCGCGGATCAGGGTGAACCGGACGATATAGGCGATGCCCGTGGGAAACAGGCCAAGATAGATCAGCGATCCGATCGCCGGTATCGACAGCGCCGGCGACAGCAGACCTTCCAACGTCAGCGCCAGCGGGATCAGCGCGGCGGTGCCTATCGCCAGCGCCAGGCAGGCAAGCCGCACCGGCGGCATGGTGATCCGCCGGATCAGGAGCCCGGCCATCACGTAGCAGACCGAGGCAGCAAGGGCCGCGAGCTTGCCCAGCAGCGGGCCTCCGGCAAGCCCGGCGAAGATGCTCGGGCCGACCAGCACGACAATCCCCGAAAAGCCGAGCAGCACCGAGACCAGCTTGCGCGGCGTCAGCCGGTCGTCGTCGGTCATCAGGTGGCTGCCGATCAGCGCCAGGAAAGGGCCGGTGCCCATCAGCAGCGCCAGCACACCGGCATCGATGGTCTTGCCTGCCCAGGCGACGAGAATGAACGGCACCACCACATTCAGCATCGCCATGCCGACGACCAGCCCCCACTGGCCCCGGCCGTCCGGCCACACCATGCCGCGCCAGATCGCGTAGGGCAGCAGCACCAGGAAGCCGATTCCGACGCGAATCGCCGCGAGCCACACCGGTCCGGTCTCGGGAACCGCGACACGGATGGCGATGAACCCAGAGGCCCAGATCAGCGAGGTCATCACCATCAGCGTCAGATCCAGCCGCGTCGGGGTCCTGATCGGTTGGGTAAGCGTACTCATGCGTCGCTGGCATCGCTTGGCGTGCCGCCGGGCAGGGCGAGGCGGTAGACACCGCGGAAATCCGATGGATCGACCGGTCTGGCCTTGCGCAGGATGACGATTTCACCCGCCGTGGCCATCTCGACCGCGACAGCGCGCAACGGCTTCATCAACCGGCTCCACTGGCGTTCGTCCGAACCGGCAAGCGCGCGGGCGGCCTCGGTCGGTGAAATGCTTTTTCCCGCCTCGCGGCTTTCAAGCAGGTCAAGGATGGAGGCGCGCAGCGCCTCCCTGTTGAAGGATGGGGACTGTGTCACGAAATGATTGTGTCCTTGAGGATGGCGTCGCGGGCATTGGAGAAGAACTGCCGTCTGAGCAGCACCAGGATCACCAGTGTGGTTGTCCCCATCAGCACGAATGGTCCGGCAAACCAGCCCAGATAGCCGATCGACAGGAAGATGGCCCTGAGCCCGGCATTGAAATGCCGTCCGGCCAGCACGTTCAGCGACGCGGCCCGGTTGGCCGCGGCGTCGAGTTCGATTTGGTCTTCCGGCAGATCGCCCTTCATCGGGATCGCGCCGAACAGGATCGAGGAGTAGTTGAACAGCCGGTAGGACCAGCCGAATTTGAAGAAGGCGTAGGCAAAGATCGCGATCAGTCCGAACACCTTGAGCTCGAATGCCACCGGATCGGCAACCAGCGGAATCGGCAGGTCGTCGGCCACCGCCATCACCCGGTCGGTCGCGCCAAGCAGAGCGAAGCAGCCGCCGATGGCGAAGATCGTGGTCGAGGCGAAGAAAGCCGTGCCGTTCTGCAGCCCCGCCATGATGGCGGTGTCGATCATCCTGAGGTCCCGCCGCGCCGCCACGTGCATCCAGTTCTTGCGGTGCTGGTTCATCGCCGTCGTCAGGCTCACCCGCTTGATCGGCAGGTGATTGTTCGAGGCCAGCGAAAACACAAACCACGACAGCGCGAACCAGGCGATCGCCAGAAAATCCAGATTTGTCATGAACCGGTTTTGCCATGAAGCGCGGCCGGACGCAAAGCCTCTGTTGCGGCTCCACCCTGTAATCAAATCTTCATCTCGATGGCCAAACTGTGGGCGGGATCCACGCTCCGGTTTTGCTGGAGCTGGCATAAGTCATTGATTTATCATGAAGCTATGCAGGGATGGCGGGGCTGATATGAAATCGTGGCCACAGAAATGCCTTTTTTGCAGTTGCGAAAAGATTACCGGATCGTTAAACACCCCCTCCTGCGCCGAGCGCGTCCGGATGGATGACGCGGCGTGACAGACAGTTCTACAACCGGAGTGATCATGGAAGAGACCGTACAGAAATCCTGCTGGGGCATTACCGCCCGCGCAGTGATCGGTTTTTCAGGAATTCTTGCACTGGCCTACCTTTTCGGCGGCATCTGAGCAAACGTAGGATCTGACACTTATTGATCTAAAAAGGGCAGCGCCTGACCACCCGGTCGGCGCTGCTTTTCTTTGTCCACCCGAATCTTCGTCCACCCGAAAGCGTCTTGTAAAAGCCCTGTCGCCGGAGCGGCATCGGAAGTCGGTGGATTGACGGTCCGCGCCGCGCCGCGCATGTAATGTGCGAGGTCTCACCGGAGCTGCCGCAAGCCATGTTTCTTTCTGTCTTTGATGTCTTCAAGATCGGCGTCGGTCCGTCGAGTTCCCACACCATGGGGCCGATGTCCGCCGCCGTGCGCTTTCTCGACGAGATCGCCGGCCCGGACTGGCCGCGTCCGGCGGGCGCGAAGGTCGACGCCATCAAGGTCAGTCTCCACGGTTCTCTGGCCTTTACCGGCATCGGTCACGGAACCGGCAGGGCGGTGGTGCTTGGCCTGACCGGCGAACTGCCCGATCAGGTTGATCCGGACCGGATGGACGCGATCATCGCCGAAGTCGAGCGGAGCCGGATGATCAATCCGCCCGGCCACCCCGGCTACCATTTCGACCCGAAGACGGACCTGGTGTTCGACAAGAAGCAGGCCTTGCCGGGCCACGCCAACGGCATGACGTTTTCGGCCTTCGACCGCGACGGCATGATGCTGCTGCGCCGGATCTACTATTCGGTCGGCGGCGGCTTCGTCGTTTCCGACACCGAGCTGGAAGCCATGAAGGGCGCCAAGAAGGCAGCCGTCGACAAGTCGGTGCCCTATCCCTTCCGCAACGCCAAACAGATGCTGGAAATGGCGGCGAAGTCTGGCCTGACGATCGCGCAGATGAAGCGCGCCAACGAGGAAACCCACATGTCGGGCGAAGAGCTCGACGCCGGCCTCGACAGGATCTGGAGCGCCATGAGCGGCTGCATCGACCGCGGCCT
>JAHJUC010000456.1 GCA_018829385.1 Alphaproteobacteria bacterium | reverse complement strand
TAACCACCGCCGACAATGGCGAGATCGGTTGTCACGTCCGCCGCCATCGGCGACGCCTGAAACAATTCTTCCGATGTCTCGTCCCATAACGACACTGCCGACGAACCTGGCATCACTTGACTTCCTTCACCCAACACGCGCGTGCCGGCGAACGCAAATCCTGATCCACCGGCTTCAGGACTGTTGAACCAAGCGCCGTGTTGCGTCAATCATGCGGGCGCATCCAACGCAGGTTTGAACAGGTATCCTCATGGCCAAGACCATCACCCCGGTAGCCGACCTCGTCGCAGCCGCCCGCGCCCGCATCGAAGAGATCGAAACCGCGGACGCCATCGCCATGGTCGATGACCCCGACGTGGTCATTGTCGATCTGCGCGATGTCCGCGAACGCCAGCGCTCGGGCTTCATCCCCGGAAGCTTCCATTGCCCGCGCGGCATGGTCGAGTTCTGGGTCGATCCGCAAAGCCCCTACTACAAGGAGGTTTTCGGCCAGGACAAGAAATTCGTCTTCCATTGCGCCTCGGGCTGGCGCTCGGCGCTGACGACGGCGACGCTCAACGACATGGGCTTTGACGCCGCCCACCTGAGGGAGGGATTTTCCACCTGGGAAGCGAAAGGCGGCCCGGTCGAGTTCCCGCCCGAGCGCAAGCCGTGAGATCACCCGGCCCTGATATCACCGGGGCGTACTGCCCTGGCAGCAACCTCAATGCTGGCTGAAATCGGCATCGATCCGCCACTTGACCTTGTCGGCGTCGAGAAAATCGATCGAATGCACCACGGTGCTGTTTTCATGCAGGAAACAGACATTGTAGTTCGGCGCCAGATCGCCGTAGCCCATGCGGCTGATATCGCCCGAGAAATCCGGCCAGCAGGCATGGTTGGTCGAGCGCGGAGCCGAATAGGGAATGCCGCAGACCGCCCCGCTCAAGCTGTAGTGGCAATGGCCGAAGAACAGGTGCGCAATGGTGTCGTTGTAGTCGGCAAGCAGCGCCTGGAGCGCGCGCTCGTCGACGATGCCGATGACATCGGCATTGGCCACATGCACCCGAACCGGATTGTGATGCATGAACAGGTAGGCCCGCTGGCCTTTGCCACGCGCGCCATCGAGCACGCTCTTCAGCCAGTCCATCCGCTCAGCGCAATAGCGGCCGCTATGCCTGCCCTGATCGACCGTGTCCATGTAGACGAACAATCCGGCCGGCGTGTCCTCCGTCCACTGTACAAATCCCGCCTCGTCGCGGTTTGTGCCTGCAAACATCGACGCAAACGTCTCGCGGTTGTCGTGATTGCCGATCATCAGCCGCGGCTCGAGCCTGTCCTTCAGCGAACTGGCAGCCAGGATGGACTGCAGTTCGCGATAGCTCTCCTCCAGCCCGTAATGGGTCAGGTCGCCGGTAATCACCACCCGGTCCGCATCGTGGTCATGCGCCTCGACATAGGCCAGGCATTTCCTGAAGTTGGCGATTGAATCGAGACCCAGGATAGGCTCGGCATTGATATGGATGTCGGAGATATGAACAAGCTTCATGACGGCCTCCTTTGCGGCGTGGGAATGACTATCCGGAATATGTTGCCACTCCATGACGGTCACATCGATCACGCCGGATAGCCGCGTGCAAGTCCTCTCGGCATCACCCCCCGAATTTGTCTTTCAAATGCCGAGAGGGCGCGGGGTTGGCACGGCCGCAGCGCCTCGCCTCCTTCAAACGCACAACGCCGCGCTTCACCCCCGCATCAGGAAGGAAAAGCGCGGCGTCGGACTGTTTTTCAGTCACGCCCGGCCGTCATGCCAGCCCGGCACACACCGGGACGCCAAACCGGTCGGTGGTCTTCTTACAGCATATCGAGGTTGATCCCGATGGTGATCGCACCGATCGGCTCACCGGTTTCCGGATCGGAAATGGTCACGCTGGCCTGCGACTGCAGGGCCTGGGTGGATTCGTCTTCCTCGACACCGTCGACAAACATCGCGCCGGCGCCGGCGGCATAGGTCTTCTGCCACTTGGCTTCGTCACCCTGCCAGTAGTCGGAGGTGACATCGCTCTGGCCGACATTGAGGCCCTTGGCGTCCATCACGAACATTTCCGTGATCATGCCCTGACTGCCATCCTTCTTTTCCATCAGGAACTTTGAGATTTCGCGCGCCAGAACCTCGTTGACGAAGGGCTTGTCCGAAGCCGTTGCCTGTGCGCGCCACTCCTTGTCGAGCTTGTCGATTGCCGCATCGTCGAGTCCGGCGGTCTTTGCGTTCTGTTCCTTGATCGCGCCGACCACGACCGGATCGGTCAGCCAGGCTTCAACATTCTGGCTGATGAATTCCTTGATCGGCGCAACGTGGGCTTCCTCGGCCTGTACGGTCACCGGTGCAAAGGTGATGGTGGCGGCAGCAAGCATGGCAGATGCAAAAAGCTTGGTCTTCATTGGGTACTTCTCCTCGTTTTGAAGTGGATTGCGATCACCTCTGATCGCTATTGGCTTTGGTACGCGGGCTTAAAACTCTTCCCAGCTATCCGTGCTCGGGGCGAGCGCGGCGTTGCCCTGGGTCTTGTACTGGGGTTGGGCGGCCGGCTTGGGCGCAGCCGCTGTCCGGGCGGGCGCCGGCGCGGGCTTCGGTGTGTCCGCCGTCCGCGAGTGACCGGACGCGCCGGTCAGCTTGAACGATCGGACGACGTCGGCGAGGCGTTCGCATTCACCGGCCAGCTTCTGGGACGACGTGTTGCTGTCCTGAACCATCGCCGCGTTCTTCTGGGTCATGGTGTCCATCTCGTTGATGGCCATGTTGACCTGGGACAGCCCTGTCGCCTGCTCCCTGGAAGCCCGCGAGATCGCATCGATCTTCTCGGCGACGGCGGTGATCTGCTGCTCGATCTGCTCCATGGAGCGTCCGGTCTTGTTGACGAGATCGACACCATTGCTGACCTGGTTGCCACTCTCCTCGATCAAGTCCTTGATTTCCTTGGCGGCGTTGGCCGAGCGCCCGGCGAGATCCCGGACTTCCTGCGCGACCACGGCAAAACCCTTGCCGGCTTCACCGGCGCGGGCAGCCTCAACCCCGGCATTCAGCGCCAGCAGGTTGGTCTGGAAGGCGATGTCGTCGATCACCTTGAGGATCTGCGCGATGCGGGACGAGGATTCCTCGATACCGCCCATGGCCTTGATTGCCGAACGGACGATCTCGGACGATGATGTTGCCGCCTGGCGGGTCGAACCGACGAGTTCTCCGGCCTCGGTCGCCTGCTCGGAAGAGGCCTTGACGGTGGTGGTGATTTCATCCAGCGCCGCAGCCGTCTGTTCGAGCGCTGCCGCCTGCTGTTCCGTCCGGCGCGCCAGTTCATCGGTGGAACCGCCAAGGCTGTCGGAAGCCTGCTTGACCGCATGTTGCGCGCTGTCGATGGTGCCGACCGTCGCCTCGAGCGCCGAAAGCGCCCTGTTGAAATTGTCCTGCAACGCGGCAAATTCGCCGCCAAGATCGGGAACGCGCGCAGTCAGGTCGCCGGCGGCGAGCTTTTCGAGCGCGGTGCCGAGCTCCTCGACCACCCTGCGCTGGGCCTGGGAAGAGCGCTCGGTCTCGCTCATGTTGGCCTGGCGCTCCGCATCAAGCTGCTCGCGCTGACGCACCATCTCGGCATCCGCTTCGAGCTTCTGGCGCGCCGCATCGCAGAATTCGGTCAGGGCACGCGCCACGACACCGATCTCGTCGCCTTTTTCCGCATGCGGAACCGGGGCGGTGATGTCGCCTGCCTGCAACTCGCCGATGCGCCGGTTGACATCGGCCAGAGGCCTGCCCACGAACTTGCGCATGGCAAACAGCAGGATGGCGACGGCGATGACCAGCACCGCAATCTGGGACGCCATAGCCTTGAAGGCAAAGTCCCGCGCCGACATGGTGATATCGTCTGTCGACCAGACGGTCTTGATCTGTCCCAGCGACACGCCATCCTTGCCGGCGGGCAACGGCGCCGAAACAACAACCGAAGCGTCACCCTCCTCGACAATGGTTTGCTTCATTTCACCGGGATTGGCGCCAAGCACCTGCGTCAGTGACGCATCGGGCGTTTCAGAGCGAGTCCAGATATCAACCTGGTCGCCGGCCTGGTTGAAGGCCGCGAACCCGACAAGAGCGAGCTTCGGATCATTCTGGAAGATCTCGTAGGCCGAGCGGATCGCCTCGGTCTTGCCCCACTTCACGCCGCCCGCGGCCTGAGCCCCGATCTGGGTCGTGTCCTTGATCCAGTTGCGCTCGGCCATCGCCATCTGGCTTGCACCGGACATCTGCGAGATCGCAAAACTGGTAACGACAAGTCCTAGCAGATTGACCAGAATGACGGTAATCGCGATTTTCTGCGTGATGCTTCGCGCTGACCCCTTGGCCTTGCCAGCCAGGCCCTTCGTCGCAGTGAACCCCATGTAACCCCCTCAACAATTACAGTCGCCTTCTCCCGGAGATGCAATCATTGCGGGCCGACGGGCTTCATGTCCGACGTTTGGCCTTAGTGCTTAAGTCTCATACAGTCGGATGAACTGGTTTAATTACCCTTAATTATTAGGGGGTCATTATTCGCTAAACTGGCTCGTTTTCGGACGATTTGTCATTATTTCTTGTATCTGCCGCATCCCCGCGCCCGCCGGGGCCCGCTGTGCGGCGTTTCATCCGACAAGGCTTTGCGCACATAAGCGGCGGTTGTTTGTGACAATGGCAATCTTTACTGATCGATGGAGATCATTGAACTGGCCGAAACCGCAGGGGGCGCAAATGCCGAAAAAGAAGATCCGGAAGATATACGACGCCCTCGTCGAGGGGGCCTATCAAGGCCTGTCGGATGTCGAATTGCATGACCATGTCTTCGAGCAATGCCCCAAGGCCTCCAGCAAGCGGCTGGTCCGCGCCGCCCTGCTGGCGCTCAGCGATCCCGAAATCCAGGACCGCAATGTTCTCAACGTGATTTACGCGCTGGCGATCAAACACCGGCTGGACGGCGGCCCGGACAGCGACGAGGACGATGACTGAACGGGCCGGCCATCACGCCGCCCCGGACTAGCGGCAGGACACGCGGCAGGTCCGGTGGCCGGAGTGGTTTGAGGATCTGATCCCTTCGCCCCTTAGTCAGGGGCACCCACAGCAGCCATTGCTTGCGCCATGTAGGCAACCAACGAGGATCCGGCCTTCTCCGGCGGGCCGGAATTGTCGATGACGACGTCCGCCTCGAAACCGGCATCCAGCGCCGCGGCACGAGCCAGGCGCGCCTCGATTTCGGACGCACTCTCGCGGCCTCTCGATTGAAGCCGTTGCGCCAGAATGCCCGGATCCACCCTTATTTCAACGGCAACGGCGCTCGGGAACACCTGCTGAATCACGGTCCAGGCCCCCCTCGACCCGTTGACCACGGCGAGCCGGCCTTCAGCCAGGTGCGTTTCGATGGCGCGCGGCAGACCGTAGCGCAGCCCGTTCGCTGTCCAGGTCAGGGAAAACCGTCCTTCGTCGATTGCCGCATCGAATTCGGCTTCGGTCATGGCGATATGGTCTTCGCTTCCGGCATCCGCGGGTCGGGTGATCGCGCGCCGGACAAACAGCACGTCCGCCCGGTCGGCAAGCTTGTTCCGGGCATAGGACATCAGCGTATCCTTGCCCGAACCGCTCGGCCCGAGCACCACGATCAATGGCCCCTGAGACGTGCCTGTGAGGGTCCGGGAAGCCTGCATCAGGCCACCCGTTCGCCCTGCCGCCAGACCGAGCGCACCACCGGAACGCCGCTCTCCCGGCGCACACGGACCAGGTCGGCGCGTTTGCCCGCCTCAAGACTGCCCCGGTCGTCAAGCCCGACGGTCTTGGCAGGCGTTGCCGTTACCAACCGGATCGCGGCGGGCAGGTCGAGATCATCGATCTCGTCGGCCAGCACGAACGGCGCGTGGATCAGGCTGAACGGGACGTAATCCGATGACAGCACGTCCAGAACCCCGGACCGGGCAAGATCGGTGGCGGCGATGTTGCCGGAATGCGATCCGCCCCGCACCACGTTCGGCGCCCCCATCAGAACACTCATGCCGGCTTTGTGGGAAGCTTCCGCCGCCGCGATGCTGGTCGGGAATTCAGCCAGCTTGACGCCAAAACCGGCCGCTTCATCGACATGATCGAGCGTCGCGTCATCATGGCTGGCAATGGTGATGCCGCGCTCGGCGCAGGCGCTTGCGATCGCCCTTCGGTGCTGTTCGGAATACCTGGCCGAGGACTCCTGCCGCCGGGTGACGAAATGGGCGAAGGCCTCATCGGACAGACCGCGCTTGGTCTTGTAGTAGAGCGTATACTGCTCCATCGTCTGGAACTGCCGCTGACCCGGCGCATGGTCCATGAGCGAAGCCAGCCGCACCTGGGTATCGGTCGCAAAGTCGGCGAAATGATCAAGCACGTCCGACGCCGACACCTCGCAGCGCAGATGGATCAGGTGGTCCGCCCGCAGCCGGTTCTCGGCGCGCGCGGAGGCGATGGCATCGGCAATCGCCCGCATCTCGCCAATCCGGAAGCCGTCGTCCTCGTCCGAGCCGAGCCGCAGGCAATCGAACACCGTGGTAATTCCCGAGGAGGCAATCTGCGCGTCATGCGACTGGATCGCCGAAATCGCGTTCCAGCGCACGCCGGGACGCGGCGAGTAATGCGCCTCGAGGTGATCGGTATGCAGTTCCACCAGTCCGGGGAGGATGTAGTCCCCTTCCATATCCACACCGCTTGCCGAATTGCCTTCGGCGATCTCGGCAATCACGCCATCCCTGAAAACCAGGCTGCCGGAAACGATCCGGTCCTCCAGAACGAGCCGGGCATTGGTCAAAACGGTTTCGGTGGTCATTCAGGCAGTCTTTCTGTGCTGGCCGAGCGCAAGCGGCGCGCGGCTGTGGATTTCAAATGGCGCGCCGGGCTCCGGCTCGACAAACAGGGTAAGTTCGCGCACGGCGACCGGACCGGCCAGCACCGGCGCGAAATGGGCGTTGGCGGCGGCTTCGATGCGGGTGATGCCCGGCTCCGCAAGACGCGTGGTCAGCGTCATGTGAAAGCGGAAGCGGTCGAACACGTAAGGGTATCCCCACCGCATCAGGTTTCTCAGCTCCCCTGAGGAGAGCGAGTCCGGATTGCGGCGCTCGATCTCCCTGTCGGTCAGCGCCGCGCGCAGCGGCTCGAACGCCTCGACGACGGAATTGGCGAATGCGTTGAGCACTGGCGCCGGACCAGCCGGCACAAGCGCCAGGAAGCCTTCGAGCCGGCCAACCCTTAACGACGGAATCTCGAAGGCGTCTGTCCGGCCGGCAAAGACCTCCATTGCCGCGACCAGGTCCGCCTCGCTCACGCCCTCGGCCAGGCGGAACGGCGCCTTCAGCGTCGCATGGAAGCCGTAGCGGCGGGCGGGTCCGGTAATCTCGGCCAGTTCGCTTGCGCCGAGCCCGTCCAGGTCGGGGTGCTCGACGGACTTGCCCGTCGCCGCATCCCGGCCCAGCCAGCTGGCAGCCAGCGCTTCAAAGGAGGAACCGGGCTCCGGAGCAAAGTAGATCGCGTATCTCATGGGTGTCCCGTTCGTCCGATCAGGCGGGATCTCAGCCAGCCCGAAAGCGTATCCATCGCCATCACCATCAGGATGATCAGGATGATGTAGTAGCTCACCTCTTCCCAATCCTTCTGCGTGGAAATGGCCTGGGTCAGCAACAGCCCGATGCCGCCGCCAACGATGGCGCCGATGACTGTGGCGGAGCGGGTGTTCGATTCGAAATAATACAGAACCTGGCTCAAAAACACAGGCGTGACTTGCGGAATGACGCCGAAACGGGCCTGCTGAATGCGCGAGGCGCCCGTCGACTGAACGCCTTCCACCTGTTTGTTATCGATGTTTTCGAGCGCCTCAGAGAAGGTCTTGCCGAAGGTGCCGGTGTCCGTGAGAAGAATGGCCAGGGCCCCCGTCATCGGCCCCGGCCCGAAGGCGCGCGACAGGATGATGGTCCAGATCAGCCCGTCGACCCCGCGCAGGAAATCAAAGAGGCGGCGCAGCGTGAACAGGATGGGCCGCGACGGCGAGAAATTCGTGGCCGCGAAAAACGCCAGCGGCAGCGCGATCATGGCAGCGCCCATGGTGCCGAGGAACGCCATCAGCACGGTCTCGAACAACGCCCAGGCCACGTCGCCATGCCGCCACATCGCGTTGTTCCAGAAGTCATTCGCCATGGCTGAAATGTTGGAGCGGTTGGTATCCACGCGCTCGCCGACGGTGGCGAGTTGGACCAGTTCACCAAACGACTTGCCGTAAAACGGGCTGTCCAGCGTGAAGAAGAACAATTCCCAGCCTGCCTGGTACTTGAACACTTCGGTGCGGTTGCGGGTGTAGCTGAAGCGTCCCTGTCCGGTGGTGACGGCCACGCGGGTGTCGGATGCATTGATCCAGTCGGGAATGCCGCCGTCCGGCAGCACCAGGCGCAGCTTGCCTGCCTGGGGCGAGATGTCGACCAGGCCGTAGCCGGGAACCATGTAGCGCGCGCCATCGGCGTCGAAGATCACTTCATGCCCCTTGCCGAGGTCAATCCGGGTCACCCCGTCCGCCATGGTGACCCAATCCGGCAACATGCCTTCAGGATAGGTGCCCTTGTTTTCGCCTTCGATGGAAACCGTGACTTCGTTGTTGCGGTTGTCGCGCGTCACATGGGTCTTGTGGGACCAGAAGTCCGAAACCAGGATCGCGGCATTGTCGAGCCGCGCACGCGACGCAATCCCGGGAATGTCAAAGGCAAAGAACACGTAGACGAGATAGAGAAGGATCACCGCGGGTACACCGAAAGCAACCATCTGCTTGCGGCTGAATCCCTTGAGAACGGCAAGATTGAGGTCGGAGGCGGCACCCGGCGCCGTGTCGATGGAGCTCATGTCAGTGTCCCTTGACCATGCGGTTGCGGTAATGGCTCGAAAGCTGGTCGAAGAACACGATGGTCACGAACAGCAGGATGAAGATCGCCACCACCTCGTCATAACGACCCTGCCCCCATTGCATGGCGATACGCAGATCGTATCCGATACCGCCGGAGCCGACGAAGCCAAGAATGGCGGAGGCACGGATGTTGATCTCGAAGCGCAAAAGCGCATAGGACAGCCAGTTGGGCGCCACCTGCGGGATCACACCCAGCCACATTTTCTGGATCCAGCTTGCGCCGACTGACGAAAGCCCTTCGACCGGTTTCAGATCGGCGTTCTCCGCAACCTCGGAGAAAAGCTTGCCGAGCGCACCCGTCGTGTGGAAGGCAATGGCGATCATTGCCGGAACCGGACCTCCGCCAAGAATGAAGATCAGCACCAGGGCGATGACGATTTCCGGGATCGCCCGCATGCCGTCCATCATCCGCCGGAACACCGGGATCAGCCTCGGCCAGCGCGCCAGGCCGCGGGTGGAAAGCAGCGCCAGCAGGACGGCGAGAATCGCGCCGATCAGCGTGGACACGGCTGCGATGTTGAGCGTTTCGATCAGGGACGGCAGGAATTTGGCAAGAAGCGCGGGTATCAGAGCCGCTTTCGCGATGCCCTCAGCCAGCACTTCGGATGGAAATTCGAATATCTGCGAAATGCCGTTCCAGAATCCGCCGGCATTGCGGGAATCCGCAAGGCGAAACCCGGAGACCATCATCGCGATGAAGATGACCATAAGGATGCCGCTATACATCTGCTTCCGGCGCGCTAGCGCCAGGTAATTGTCGCGGATGGCGTTCGACTCGGCAGTGCCGCCATGAAACATCGTGCTATCGCTCATCAGCGGGGCTTCCTTCCCGAAATAAAAGACGGGGAGCCGAGTGGCTCCCCGCCATTGTATGACAGAGCCTTAGTTGGTCTGGGCCTTGCGCACGGCGACAATCGACTCATAGGCAGCATGGGTGATCGGCTTGAAGCCAGCGGTTTCACCGGCGGCGATCGAATAGGCGCACTGCGGGTCTGTTTCGTGCATACCGCCGACAAGCGCGGTCATCTTGTCCTTGACATCCTGCGGCAGCGACTTGCGCAGGGTGACGGGACCTTCCGGGATCGGCTTCGACTTCCAGATTTCGACGATGTCGTTCATGTCGACGATGCCGGAATCGACGGCCTTGCGCAGGGCGCCCGAATTGTAGCCGTCTTCCCAGTTGCCCAGACCATCGGCCCAGGTCACGCCGGCGTCGACTTCGCCATTGGCAACGGCGACGATGGTCTGTTCATGACCGCCGGTGAATTTCACTTCGCCGAAATAGGCGCCGTTTTCCATGCTGGCGCCGGTTTCCTGCGGGATTTCGATCGAGGGGATCAGGTAGCCGGAGGTCGAGTTCGGATCGCCGAAGGCAAACACCTTGCCCTTCATGTCGGCCAGCGACTTGATGTTCTTGTCCTTGCGGGCAAAACCGATCGAATGATAGCTGAAGGAGCCATCGAGATTGGTCTTGACCAGAACCGGCTCAACCGCTTCCGGGTCGGTCAGGTAGGCCTTTGCATAGGACGAGGCACCGAACCAGGCCATGTCGAGCGAGCCGCCAACCATGCCCTGGATCACGCCATCATAATCGGCCGGGGTGAACAGCTTGACCGGAACGCCGAGGGCTTCTTCGGCATACTTGCGCAGGCATTCGTTCGAGGTCAGGCGGTCCTGGGCGTTCTCGCCGCCGAGGATGCCGATGCGGAATTCGGTGATGGTGTCCTGCGCGAATGCGCTGGTGGACAGAAGGGCGGTCGTGGCGGCCACGAGGATGGTCTTCATCATAGTCTTGTCTCCGTTCAGGGTTGACAGTGGGGTAGGAAAACTTTGGCGCTTCTCGCCGGAAAGGCCCGAAGCAGGGTTGTATTCAGATCGATTCCAGCGCCACGCCGGACGCGGTGACTTTCGCCTTGATGTCGGCCGGACGGCCGCGAGCGTGCAGGCTGGTGGAGGTCATGGATTCCGAGATCTCCGCGCCATCGGCGCCCGATCCGTAGATTTCGCGGACGGCTTCG
>JAHJUC010000052.1 GCA_018829385.1 Alphaproteobacteria bacterium | reverse complement strand
GGCCGGCGTGTCGCTGGTCGTCCTGCATTGTGATTATGTCGTAGACAGGCTCTAGTTTTGATGCGGCAGATTCTAAATTCTGTCCGAAGCGCAATCAGGGCAGATCAAAATGGCAGAGTTTCCGAAACAGGCGAAGGTCGTGATCATCGGTGTGGGCGGCATTGTCGGCGCCTCCATCGCGCACCATCTGATCGAGCGCGGATGGGATGACATCGTCGGCATCGACAAGTCCGGGGTGCCGACCGACATCGGGTCGACGGCCCATGCCTCGGACTTCTGCTACACGACTTCCCATGACTATCTGTCGGTCTGGACGACGCAGTACTCGATCGATTTTTTCGAGAAGATGGGGCACTACGCCCGCATCGGCGGCCTGGAAATCGTTCGCGCCGGCGACGATACCTGGATGGAAGAGGTCAAGCGCAAGGTTTCCTCCGGCAAGGCCTTTGGCACGCGCGCCAGCCTGATCGGTCCGGCAGAGGTGAAAGAGAAGTTCCCGCTGGTCGAGGAAGAGATGGTCGCGGGCGCCCTGTGGGACCCGGACGCAGGCCTTGTCATTCCACGCTCGCAGACAGTTGCCGGCAAGCTCATCGACGCCGGTGAAAAGACCGGCAAGCTCAGCGTCTTCGCCAACACGCCGGCCCAGTCGCTGATCGTCGAGGGCGGCCGCATCAAGGGCGTCGTCACCCATCGCGGAACCATCATGGCCGACCACGTGGTTGTCTGCGCCGGGATCTGGGGCCGGCTGATCGCCGAGATGGTCGGCGAAGACCTGCCGGTGATGCCGGTCGATCACCCGCTGACATTCTTCGGCCCGTACAACGAGTTCGAGGGCACCGGCAAGGACATCGGCTGGCCGCTGATGCGCGACCAGGGCAACTCGGCCTACATGCGCGACACCGGCGATCCGAAGACCGCCGAGGGCGGCCAGATCGAATGGGGCTACTACGAGACCGACAATCCCCGTCTCTGCCACCCGCGCGACATCCTGGAAAAGCACGAGGCGCGGCTTTCGCCGTCACAGCGCGACCTCGAGATGGAGCAGATCCTCGAGCCGCTGGAACGGGCCATGGAACTGACCCCGATCCTGGGCGAGCTCGGCTACAACGAGAGCCATTCCTTCAACGGGCTGTTGCAGGTCTCTGCCGCGGGCGGCGCTTCCTGCGGCGAGAGCCAGAAGGTGGGCGGCCTGTGGTACTGCGTCGCCATCTGGGTCAAGGACGGCCCAGGCTACGGCAAGCTGATTGCCGACTGGATGACCGACGGGCGGACCGAGATCGACCACAACTCGATCGATTACGCGCGGTTCTACCCGCACCAGATGACCGAGAAATTCATCGAGGGGCGCTGCCGTGAGGCGGCGCAGAAGATCTATTTCCCGGCGATCCATCCGCGCGAGCCCTATGCCTCGGGCCGCGGCGTCAAGCGCTCGCCGTTTTACGCCCGCGAGGTCGAACTGGGCGGTCATTTCATGGAACTCGGCGGCTGGGAGCGCGCGCACGGCTATGCCTCCAATGCGCACCTGCTCGAGAAGTTCGGCGACCGGGTTCCGGTTCGCGCCAACGAGTGGGACAACCGCCACTTCTGGCGGGTGTCGAATGCCGAGCACCTGCAGTTGACCGAGGACTGCGGCATCATCAACCTGTCGCATTTCCACATGGTCGACATCGAGGGACCGGATCACGTCGAGATGCTGGAGTGGCTGTGCGCGGCCAAGATCGGCGGCGACGGCAATATCGGCAAGGGGATCTACACCCACTTCCTCGACGACGAGGGCATGGTTCGGGCCGATTTCACGGTCATCCGCATGGAAGACCGCTGCCGGCTGATCAACGGCGCCGATGCCGGTCCGCGCGACTTCCACTACATGCAGCGTATTGCTCAGGACAAGAGCTACAACGTCACCATCACCGATGTGACCGAGAAGTACATCACTATCGGCATCTGGGGGCCGAATGCCCGCGAGACGCTGAAGAAGGTGGTGGCCGACCCGGCGGGCCTCGACATCGAGAACTTCCCCTTTGCCGCGATCAAGCCGATCGAGATCGCCGGCAGGACGGTTTCCGCCTTCCGCCTGTCCTATGTCGGCGAGCAGGGCTGGGAGCTGCACATGAAATACGAGGACGGCCTCGCCGTCTGGGACGCGCTGCGGTCGACCGGGGTTACACCGGTCGGTGTCGAGACCTACGCCAACTCGCGCCGCATGGAAAAGAGCCTGCGCCTGCAGAACGCCGATCTCCTGACCCAGTACAACCTGATCGAAAGCGATCTGGCGCGTCCAAAGGTCAAGGAAGCCGATTTCCGCGGCAAGGAAAAGCACCTGGAATACAAGGCGCGCGCGCATCAGCCGGCGATGCTGTGCACGCTGGTGATGACCGACAATGTCGACGGCAGGGGCGTGGCCCGCTATCCCGTCGGCATCATGCCGGTGATGGATCCTGAAACAGGCGAGACGCTTGTCGATGAACTCGGCCGCCGGTCCTACACGACGTCGATCGCCTACGGTCCGACCATCGGCAAGAACATCGCGCTGGCCTATCTGCCATGGGAGTATTGCCAGGTCGGGCGCAAGCTCAATGTCGAGTATTTCAGCGAAACCTATCCGGTCGAAGTGGCAGCCGTCGGCTATACGCCGCTGTACGATCCGGAAAACCTGAAGCCGCGGAGCTGATCGTTCGCGGGCTATCCAAACGAATGGCCGTGTTGCTTACCCAAGGCAGCGCGGCCTTTTCATGCGGTTGGAATCCGTTGTCGGGTGGTTGAGGCCGGTTGCCGCCGCCTCTCCTGATTCCGAGCGTTGCGGGCACGAATCGCCCGTCATCTCAGCCGCAGCCGTTGGAAAATCCGGTTCAGCCCCGGTTGCTGCCATGATAGACTGAGGCATGACCGGATGGATCAGGGCTGCGCTGGCAGCCGCAGCTTTGCTGGTGGCATCGCCCGGCGCGCAGGCGCGGGAGCCGGTCGATGTCGCGCTGGTGTTGGCGGTCGACGTATCGCGCTCAATGTCTCGCCGGGAACTCACCATCCAGCGCGACGGCTATGCCGCAGCGCTCAATCATCCCGACGTCATCCGGGCCATCGGCCAGGGAGCCTATGGCCGCATAGCCGTGACCATGTTCGAATGGGCCGGCGAAAGCGCGATACGCGAAGTCTTCGGCTGGACGCTTGTGGAAACCGGCGCGGATGCGGACCGGCTCTCGGCGATCGTCGGCAGTTCCAGTCCGGTCGGCCTGCGCCGGACGTCGATCTCCGGCGCGATCCTGCACGCAGCGAAGCTGCTGGATGAGGCGCCCTTCGACGGTTTCCGCAAGGTGATCGATATTTCCGGCGACGGTCCCAACAACCAGGGTCAACCGGTGCTGCCGGCACGCGAGGCGGCGCTTGCCAACCGCATCGTCATCAACGGGCTGCCGCTGATGACCAGTGATGGACCCGGCGGCGGTTTCAATATCGCGGACCTCGATGCCTATTACAGCGAATGCGTGATCGGCGGACCGGGGAGTTTCCTGGTGCCGGTGACAAGCTGGGACCAGTTTCCAGAAGCGATCCGGCGCAAGCTCATCCTCGAGATCGGCGGATTGCCACCGGTGGAGCAATCGGTCATTCCGGCGCAATCCTCGCCGGGGTTGGGTTTCCGGGCGCCGTCCGAGCCGTATGATTGCCTGATCGGCGAGAAGATCTGGGATCAGCGGCGATGGATGTTCGATGATCCCTAGAGGCTGCTGCGTCCGCGCAGAGTCAAGATGTTTCCCGGGTAAGGCCGGCGGTCTGGAGGCCGGAAGAAAACCATCAAAACAAACCGGTTCCCGGCAGCCTCACCTCCTGCAAATACTGGTTTTGACCGGGGCATGTTAACCGAAATTCAATCCCGGCATGATTAGCCTGACGCATACAAAGGGGTGCATGTATGTTCATCGGGCTTTCGGGAATGCAGTATACGGGTGGATCGCTTCGTGACCACCGCATCATCGTGGCTGAGGACTCGAATGTCTTCACCTCGATGATTGGACAGAAGCTGAAGGAAAGCTTCGATATCGACATCGAGATATGCCGTACCTTTGAAGAGCTTCAGCTGGCTTACGACTACAATGACCGGCCGATCACGCTGGCCATCTCCAACGTCAATCTGCCAGGCGCGGAGAACGGCGAGGCGCTGGCCTATCTGGCCGGACTGTCGATCCCGATCATCGTCTTTACCGGAACATTCCACGAGAAGACCCGGGAAGGCATTCTTGCCCGTGACATCGTCGACTACGTGATCAAGGACAGCGTGCTTGCGATCGACATGCTCGAGGAATCGGTCTGCCGCTTCCTGACCAATCACCGCCACCATGTGCTGATCGTCGATGACAGCCCGACGGCGCGCGCTCTGCTGCGCAGCCGGCTCGAGCGCTTCAACTTCAAGGTCAGCGCCGCCGAGAGCGCGGCGGAGGCGCTGAAGATCCTGAAGGTGACGCCGGACATCGGCCTGGTGATCACCGACTACAACATGCCCGACATGGATGGTTTCGAACTGACACGGCGCCTGCGCTCGGTGCGCGGCAGCCATGAGTTACGGATCATCGGGGTCTCGTCGTCCGACAACCGGCTTCTTTCGGCGCGGTTCCTGAAGGCCGGCGGCAATGATTTCATGTTGCGGCCCTATGTCGACGAGGAATTCTACTGCCGTGTGAACCAGAACCTGGACACGCTTGACCAGATCAAGTCCGCACGCCGGTTGAAGGGAAATACAGAGGCGGCGAAAGTCGCATAACCCGATCCGTACCCGGTTTGCCGCCGCGTGATTGGCCTGCTTACCAATGGAGTAGCTGATGCCGAGAGCTTCAAATGAACTCGAAATGCAAGCCAATCCGCTCATGGCAGGGGAGCGCCTTCGGGTGCTGCTGGTCGAGGATTCCCGGATGTTCACCTCGGCGCTCAAGTTCCGGTTCGAGACCGACCTGGACGTCGATGTCGTCACCTGCGGTTCGCTGGCGGAAATGAAGCGGGCGGCAAGCGACGCCGACCACGGCTTCTTCGTCGCCGTCACCGACCTCAACCTGCCGGACTCGCCGCATTGCGAGGCGCTGGATTATGCCCTCGACATCGACTTGCCGACGATCGTCTTTACCGGGAAATTCGATTTCAACACGCGCGCCAGCATTCTGAAGAAGAATGTGCTCGACTACGTGATCAAGGACACGGACCGGGCCTTTGATGAAATCGTCAACGCCGTGCAGCGGATCATGTCCAACCGCAACTACCGCATTCTCGTGGTGGACGACACCAAGACCCAGCGCAGCATCCTGACGGCGATGCTGCGGGCGCAGAAGTTCGAGGTCGTCGAAGCCGCGTCGGGCCAGCAGGCGCTGGAGGCGATTGCGGCAAATCCCGACATAAAGCTGGTGCTGACCGACTATCACATGGGCGACATGGACGGCTATCAGCTGACCCGCAAGCTGCGCCGCGACTACACCGACGACATGTTGCGCATCATTGGCATTTCCAACTCGAACGATCCGGAGCTTTCGGCCAGCTTCCTGAAGGCCGGAGCCAGCGATTTTCTCTACCGGCCGTTTGTCCAGGAAGAGTTTCAGTGCCGGATCGCCCAGAACATCGGCATCCTGATGAAGATGGAAGCCCTGAAGAGGGCTGCGGCACGGAATCCGGCCGTCGCGGTGCCGGCCTGATCCTTCGGCCACCCCCATGGGGGTGGCAGCGGTCTGTCAGGCTGCCGTCTGGTACTGCTTGCGCTCGGCGCGTTCCTGCTGCGGTGAGCGGTTGTAGAGTTCGCGGTAGCACTTGGAGAAGTGCGAGGCGGAGACGAAGCCGCAGGCCACCGCCACCTCGACCACCGGCATCGGCGACTGGATGAGCAGGTGCCGGGCCCGGTCGAGACGGATTTCCAGATAGTAGCGGGCCGGCGAGCGGCCCATTTCCTGGCGGAACAGGCGCTCGATCTGCCGCCGCGACAGGCCGGCATCGTCGGC
>JAHJUC010000455.1 GCA_018829385.1 Alphaproteobacteria bacterium | reverse complement strand
GATGCCGGCAAGTCCGCGCCCCAGCGTCCTGGCGCCGGCGCCGCCGCGCCGCCGCTCGGCCATGAAGGCGCGCAGGTCGAGCGGCCGCAGGTCGGCGAGATCGGCGATCCGCGGCGGGCCGCCGAGATGAGTGGTCAGAAATCCCAGGAACTGGCGCAGGTCGCGCTCGTAGGCATTGGCGGTCCTGGGCGACAGCCGCCGCTCATCGGTCAGCTGGGCGAGCCAGCGCTGCTGCTCGGCGATGACGTCTGGGGCGGCGATGACAAGCGGCTGGGTCATGAGGGATCCGTGGTTCGCAACGGCCGGCTGGAACGCTCCGGCGGTGCGACCGGGCGGCCACACTCGCGGCCAATCTTGACCCGGACTATTGCATGATGGCCTTAGCGGGGGGTAAACGAAAGCGGTGCAGTGATGTCATCATGGCATCACAATCTGTTGCCATAGGTTTTGTGAGGCGGACGAAAGAGGGTCGAATCGATGGCGTATGTGGCTGAGATTTCAGACCGGTTGCAGGTGCTGGCCCATGGTCGCCCCGGTCACATCATCGACCGGTTGATCGCCGAGCGCGGCGGCCGCCTGGTCGAACATCCGGCCTGGCCGGTGATGCGGCCGTTTCTCTATGCGACGCTGAAATACGGGGCGGCGGTCCGGATGGCCGATGCGATCGGGCCGTTGTCCGGCCACGGCGCGTTCCAGCACATCAGCGACCTGTTGAAGCTCGACATCCAGTCGCGCGGCGAGGACCGGATCCCGAAAAAGGGCGGCTTCCTGCTGGTCGCCAACCACCCGACCGGCATTGCCGACGGCATTGCGATGTTTGATTTCCTGAGCCGCCACCGGCCCGACATGATGATCTTCGCCAACCGCGACGCGGTGCGGGTCAGCCCCCGCTTCAACGAGATCATCATCCCGGTGGAATGGCGCGAGGACTACAAGAGCCGCGACAAGACCCGCGAAACCCTGCAGCTGACCAATCGTGCGGTGCAGGAGGGCAAGGCGACGGTGCTGTTTCCCTCAGGCCGCATCGCCTTCTGGAACGAGGGCAGGCTGACCGAGCGGCCGTGGAAGGTCTCGGCGGTGACGCTGGCCCGCCGGCATGAGCTGCCGGTGGTTCCGGTCAATGTCTCGGCGCGCAATTCGGGCCTGTTCTACTGGCTGTCGAAACATTCGACCGAATTGCGCGACATGACGGTGTTTCACGAGCTTCTGAACAAGAAGCATCACACGTTCCGCTTCACCGTCGGCGAGCCGATCATGCCCGATGCGCTCGACGGCGATCCGGCGGAGGCGGTGAAGGCGCTCGAATACCACACCGTCCACGGCCTCGCTGGCGATCCGAACCGGGCATTCGAGCCGGCGCCGAAGGGCTGGAGCCAGGCGGCCTGAGGCATTCCCTCCTCCGCCGCCGCCAAACCAGCGATACCCTCATGAAAACGGCCCGGGATGACCGGGCCGCTCAAATCAATCTCAAATGCATTCCGCTCAAACGATGGTCTGGCCGGTCTTCTTCCAGTCGGCGAGGAAGGCTTCGAGGCCCTTGTCGGTCAGCGGGTGCTTGACCAGCGCCTTGATTGTCGAGGCGGGAATCGTGGCCACATCGGCGCCGATCAGGGCTGCTTCCTTGACATGGCCCACGGTGCGGATGGAGGCGGCCAGGATCTCGGTGTCGAAGCCGTAATTGTCGTAGATCTGGCGGATCTCGCGGATCAGGTCCATGCCGTCGATGCCCATGTCGTCGAGCCGGCCGATGAAGGGCGAGATGAAGGACGCGCCGGCCTTGGCGGCGAGCAGCGCCTGGTTGGCCGAGAAGCACAGCGTCACATTGGTCATGTGGCCGTCCGAGGTCAGCGCGCGGCAGGCCTTGAGACCGTCAAGCGTCAGCGGCAGCTTGATGCAGATGTTGTCGGCGATCTTGGCGAGAACCGCGGCTTCCTTCATCATCGCGTCGTATTCGGTGGCGGCGACTTCGGCGGAGACCGGGCCGTCGACGATTCCGCAGATTTCCTTGGTGACCTCGCGAATGTCGCGGCCGGATTTCATGATCAGCGAAGGGTTGGTGGTGACGCCGTCGATCAGACCCAGGTCGTTGAGCTCCCTGATCTCGCCCACGTCGGCTGTATCAACAAAGAATTTCATTTCACACTCCCAAGCTGCGGCAACCGGGACTGACCGGTGCGCTCTGAACAATTCCGGGTTCCCTTTAGCCCAAAGCGGGGGCAAGGTCACGCCACATGACCAAAGATTCGCGACAAATTGGAGGCGGGCTGTTCCCCCGCAAGGTTGTTCCCGTGCTGATTCCGATGCCGGCGGAGCGGGCCTATTCCTATGCGCTGCCCGAAGGGGTGGAGGCAGTACCCGGCCAGATCGTGCAGGTGCCGCTGGGGCCGCGGCTGGTGGCCGGCATCGTCTGGGACGGGGAGGCCGACCAGGTCAACCCGGACAAGCTGCGGGAAGTGACCCAGGTGTTCGACTGCCCGCCGATCGTGGAGCCGATGCGCCGCTTCATCGACTGGGTGTCGGCCTACACGCTGTCGCCGCCGGGGCTGGTGGCGCGGATGGCGCTGAGGGCGCCCGCCGCGTTCGATCCCGAACCGATGATCGAGGCGCTCAGGCTGACGGAGACACGGCCGGAACGGCTGACGGCGGCGCGCGAACGGGTGCTCGAGCTGGCCGGCGACGGGCTGGCCTGGAGCAAGAGCGGGCTGGCGCATGCGGCGGGCGTCACGCCGAGCGTCATCGACGGGCTGTTTGCGCAAGGCGTGTTCGAGCCGGTGAAACTGCCGCCGCCGCCGGTGGTGCCCGAGCCCGATCCGGACTTTGAGCCGGCGGTGCTGGAGGACGGGCAGGCGGAGGCCGCGGACGCGCTCAGGGCAACCGTCGCCAAAGGCGGCTTCGGCGTCACCTTGCTTGACGGGGTCACCGGCTCGGGCAAGACCGAGGTCTATTTCGAGGCGATCGCCGAAGCGGTGCGGGCGGGACGGCAGGTGCTGATCCTGCTTCCCGAGATCGCGCTCACCAATGCGTTCCTCGACCGGTTCCACGCCCGCTTCGGGGCGCGGCCGGCGGAATGGCATTCGGAACTGGCGCCGAGGACGCGCGAGAAGGTCTGGCGGCAGGTGACCGAGGACCGGGTCAGCGTGGTGGCCGGCGCGCGCTCGGCGCTGTTCCTGCCGTTCCATGATCTGGGGCTGATCATCGTCGACGAGGAGCATGACCCGGCCTACAAGCAGGAGGACCGGGTGTTCTACAATGCCCGCGACATGGCGGTGGTGCGCGCCCGGCTGGCGGGAATCCCGGTGGTGCTGGCGTCGGCGACGCCGTCGATTGAAAGCCGGGTCAATGCGCAGCAGGGCCGCTACAGCCACCTTTTGCTGCCGGGCCGCTATGCCGATGCCGGGCTGCCGGACCTGAAGCTCGTCGATCTCAGGCGCTATCCGCCGGCGCGCGGCGGGTTCCTGTCGCCGCTCCTGCTGAAAGCCATGGCGGAGACGCTCGAACGCAAGGAACAGTCGCTCTTGTTTCTCAACCGGCGCGGCTATGCGCCGCTGACGCTGTGCCGCGTCTGTGGCCACCGCTTCGAATGCCCGCACTGCTCGAGCTGGCTGGTCGAGCACCGGTTCCGCGGGCAGCTGCAGTGCCATCATTGCGGCCACAACGAACCCACGCCACAGGCCTGCCCGTCCTGCGGCGCGCTCGATCACCTCACCCCTTGCGGGCCGGGCATCGAGCGGATCGCCGAGGAGGCGGACAAGCATTTCCCCGATGCGCGGACCATCGTGCTGTCGTCGGACATGGCGGGCGGCACACGGCGGCTTCGGATCGAGCTCGAGGCGATCGCCAAGGGCGAGGCGGATATCGTCATCGGCACGCAGCTGGTGGCCAAGGGGCACAATTTTCCGCTGATGACGCTGGTCGGCGTCGTCGACGCCGACCTGGGACTGTCGAACGGCGATCCGCGCGCCGCCGAGAGGACCTACCAGCTGTTGTCGCAGGTGACCGGCCGGGCCGGGCGCTCGGGGCGCAAGAGCCTCGGGCTGATCCAGACCTACCAGCCGCAGCACCCGGTGATGCAGGCGCTGGCCTCGGGCGAGCCGGAGGCGTTCTACGAGCGCGAGACCGACGAGCGCAACCGCGCCATGTTGCCCCCCTTCGGCCGGCTGGCCTCGGTGATCGTCTCGGCGGCCACACGACCGGAAGCAGAGGGCCACGCGCGGGGCCTGCGCGCCGCAGCCCCCGCCGCGCCCGGCATCATGGTGCTGGGCCCGGCGGAAGCGCCGCTCGCCCTGATCCGCGGCCGCTACCGCTTCCGCCTGCTGGTGCATGGCGAACGTGGGCGCGACATGCAGGGCTTCGTGCGCGCGATGCTCGGCCAGGGACCGAAGGTGCGCGGCTCGGTGCAGGTGCAGGTGGATATCGATCCGCAGAGTTTTCTGTGAGGGTCGTGGGGTGTGAAGTAGTGGGTCAATGAGGGTTGTGAGTTCCGGCCCAGGCCGCCGTTAGATTGTTCATCCAAGTTACGAGCGCTTTGCTCCTTCCTTTTTGATGCATATTTGATCTACTGGCAGCGGCAAATTAACTAATTAAGATTGATTAATTTGGCTCGATTTGGGCAATTTTTCGCCGTCGGAGCGCAAACATAGCGATTTTTATATCGAAATTTCCCTTGAAATTGCCTGGTTTGTTGATCTCGGAACCTTCTTGATCCCAATTTTCGGATTGTTCCGACCCGATATCTTGGGTTGGTTTGTTAACACCCAATTTACGCTTTAGTAAATCCTGATCAATACAGTCTGCCCCAACACAGGACCAAAGGGGCCACCTTGGGGCACCCGATTTGCATGATGCGATGACGTCCGGTGGAGTCCCGGCAATCGAGTCACATTAATCGGAATCCCGCCATGAATCTGAATATCGGCCGCAGTCTCATCGCCTTCGCAATTGTTGTGTCACTTGGTCTCATCGGCTCTATCGGGCTTTCGAGATTTGCCTTCGAAGACCTGAAGGTCAATGGTCCCGTCTATCAAGAAATCGT
>JAHJUC010000454.1 GCA_018829385.1 Alphaproteobacteria bacterium | reverse complement strand
GCCGCATCCAGCGCCTTGCCGCCGATCTCGACGATGGAGCCATCGAACATGACCATCTTGACGCCAAGCAGGTTGTTGGTGGTCACGCCGTATTTGAGGCAATGGGCGCCACCGGAATTCATGCCGATATTGCCACCGATGGTGCAGGCCAGCTGCGAGCTCGGGTCGGGGGCGTAGAAGAAGCCGTCGGCATCAACCGCCTGGCTGATCGATATGTTGGTCACGCCCGCCTGGACGACAGCCGCCCGGTTGGGGAAATCCACCTCGAGAATGCGGTTAAGCTTGGAAACGCCGATGACGACGGCATCTTCCTGCGGGATCGCGCCCCCGGACAGAGACGTACCCGCCCCGCGCGGAATGACAGGGATCGAATTGTCGTTGCAGTATTTCAGAACGGCTGCGACCTGGGCCGTGGTTTCGGGCAGAACTACCGCAAGAGGCATGCGCCGGTAGGAGACGAAGGCATCCGTGTCGAACGGCACCAGTTCGCGCTCCTCGGTTATCAGGCAGCTGTCGGGCAGCAGCTCGGCAAGGTCGGCAATGATCGCGGGACGGCGGTCAATGACCGCACGGTCAGGCTCCAGAAAAGCAATCAACTCCGACATGGCTTCCTCCCTCGCATCTCGAACCGGTGCCAGGAGCACAACAATCGAGCCCTAACTGGTATTTTTTATTTACCACTTAATTTGCCTTTCGGCAATGCGGTTCACATCACACCGCGTGACCCCATATGAGGAAGCGGCGATCGGTCTGTAAAGCTGATATAGCGCAGAAATGATCCGCGACGGCAGTGTTTGCGTACTAACAGGAATGACGTTCTCATTGGGGAGAGACGATCCGGCATGAACAATTTGGGAGACCTGGAGATTTTTGCCCGCGTGGTATCAGCCGGGTCAATGTCAGCGGCGGGGCGCGAACTCGGGCTGTCTCCAGCCGTCGTGTCGAAACGTCTGCGCCGTCTCGAAGACCGGCTCGGCACTCGCCTGATGCAGCGCACCACCCGGCAGATTTCGCTTACCGAAGCCGGCCAGGGCTTTTACGAGCGCGTGGTGGCAATCCTGGCAGGCATCGAAGAGGCTGAAGCCTTCGTCTCACGCAGATCGGCGCTCGCCCACGGCGTCCTGAAGGTCTCCGCCCCCACCTCGTTCGGACGCATGCATATTGCGCCCCACATCAACACCTTCATGCAGGCCAATCCCGATCTGGGCGTCAATCTGATGTTGCGCGACGAATTCGTCGATATCGTCGGAGATGGCTACGATCTGGCGATCAGGATCGCCGAATTGAGCGATTCAAGCCTCGTTGCGCGAAAACTTGCACCCGTTCGCCGCATTCTGGTGGCCTCGCCGGATTATCTCAAGCGGTACGGAACCCCGCAGACCATCGAGGATCTCGACTGCCATATCTGCCTGGCGCCGCACAACAACGATTCCTGGAAACTCGAAGGCCCCCAGGGACAGATGGTTCACCGGCCACTCGGACCGCTGCAGACCAATTCCAGCGAAGTGGTGCGCGAAGCGGTCATCGGCGGTGTCGGCATCGCATTGCGCTCGACCTGGGACATCGGCGCCGAGCTCGCCGACGGGAGGCTGGTCCAGGTGCTTCCCGCCTACGAAGGCTCTCGCAATGTCGCCATTCACGCGGTCTACGCCAGCCGCCGCTTTCTGCCGGCCAAGGTCCGGTTGTTCATCGACTATCTCGCCGATCTCTATGGTCCCACCCCCTACTGGGATTCCACGGACGCCGAGCGGTAAGGCCGCGGCGACGGATTGTCAGGCGCGCGCCTTCCGACCGCTACCTCCTCCGGGCCGGAAGAACGGTCCTTCGCAGGGCGCTCGCGAGCTCCAGGCACCGCCCGAACAAACGCGCCAACGGCTTCGGGATTCCTCCCATCCCAATGCGGGAGCAACTAAACTTGTATCAAACTGGATAAAAATATTGACCACCTTTCCCGACAGTTGATACGCTCGTATCGAGCACCCAGCGGGAAACGGCGATGGCCACGGACATTTTTGCACGGATCGAGCACAGCCGGACAGCTGATGAAGTAGTTCATCAGATCGAGGTGCTTGTGCTTGAGGGCATCTTGCGCGTTGGCGACCGGCTTCCCGGCGAGCGGGAGCTCGCCAAGCAATTCGATGTCTCGCGGCCGATCCTGCGGGAAGCGCTCAAGGTTCTCGAAGGACGGGGCCTGCTCAATACCCAGCATGGCGGCGGCACGTTTGTCGCCGACGTCATCGGCCAGGTTTTCACCCGGCCGGTCATGGAGCTGATCGCGCGGCACCAGAAGGCGACACTGGACTACCTTGAATACCGCCGCGAGATCGAAGGCGTCACCGCCGAGTTCGCCGCACGGCGCGCCACGGACGCCGACAAGGCGCTTCTGACCCGCATCATCACGTCGATGAAAGCCGCTCACCAGAAAGACGACTTCGAGGAAGAAGCCGAAATCGACGTCGAGTTTCACAGCGCAATCGGCGAGTGCGCGCACAACATCATCCTGCTGCACACGCTGAGGTCCTGTTACCGGCTGCTGGCCGAGGGCGTGTTCTACAATCGCGCACTGGTCTACAACCTACCGGGCGCGCGCGACCAGTTGCTGGCTCAGCATATCGCCATCTACGACGCGGTCATGGCGGCAAACCCGGACGCGGCGCGGCGCGCGGCCCAGGCCCACATCGATTTCGTTTCGAGGGCGATGAAAGATGCCGAGCGCTCGGGCGACTGGGAGCGCGTGTCGAAACTGCGCCTGCAGCAGCGTGCCCCGGATCTGTCTGGTTCCGGCAGGCTATCAAAACAAAAACAATCGGAGGCGGCAGAGTGACGTCAAGCGAAGCGAAGGCTGTGCGGCAGCCGCGTGTGGGCCTTTTTGCGACCTGCCTGGTCGATCTGTTCCGGCCATCCGTCGGCTTTGCCAGCGTCAAGCTGCTGCAGGACGCCGGCTGCGAGGTGCATGTGCCAGTGGCGCAGACCTGTTGCGGCCAACCGGCCTACAATACCGGCGACAGGGCGGACACGCGCGAAATCGCCGAGCAGGTGATCGAGGCCTTCGAGGGTTTCGATTTCATCGTCGCGCCGTCGGGGTCCTGCGCCTCCATGCTCAAGAAGCACTATCCGGGTCTGTTTGCGGGCGATGCCGCATGGGAAGAGCGATCGAAGGCCTTCTCCGGCAAGTGCCATGAACTGATATCGTTTCTTACCGACGTGATGATGGTACGCGATACCGGAGCGGCGCTCGAAGCAAAGGTTACCTATCACGATTCCTGCTCGGGGTTGCGTGAGCTCGGCATCAAGGACCAGCCTCGCAAGCTGCTCAGCAATGTCAGCGGCGTCGAGGTCCGCGAGATGACGGATTCGGATGTCTGCTGCGGCTTCGGCGGCACTTTCTGCGTCAAATATTCCGACATCTCCAATGCCATCGTCACCAAGAAGGTCGGCAATATCGACACATCCGGCGCCGACATGCTGCTGGCCGGCGACCTTGGCTGCCTGATGAACATGGCCGGCAAGCTCAAGCGGCAGGGATCGGACGTCGAGGTTCGCCACGTCGCCGAAGTGCTGGCGGGCATGACCAGCCAGCCGCCGATCGCCGGCTCCGGCAAATAGGCGGAACAGGAGACACCCGATGGAACTCACCGCCAACAAGTTCAAGGCAAACGCCTCCAAGGCGTTGGTCGACGCGCAATTGCAGAAGGCGCTCGGCAATGTCGAGAAAGGCTTCATCGCAAAGCGGCAGAAGGCGGCAGACGCGTTGCCGGAATTCGATGCGCTGCGCGACAATGCCCGCGACATCAAGAACCATGTGCTCGCCCATCTCGACCTCTATCTCGAGGAATACGAGCGCAAGGTGCTTGCGGCCGGCGGCCATGTCCACTGGGCCGAGACGGCGGAAGATGCACGCCGCATCGTGCTCGACATCTGCAAGAAGGCGGGCGCCCGCACGGTGACCAAGGGCAAGTCGATGATCACCGAGGAGATCGCGCTCAACGACCACCTTTCGGCCAACGGCATCGAGCCGGTGGAAACCGACCTCGGCGAATACATCATCCAGCTGCGGGGTGAACATCCGAGCCACATCATCGCACCGGCGGTGCACCTCAACAAGGAACAAGTCGAAGGCGATTTCCGCCGGGTGCACACACACCTGCCGGAAGGCCGCGATCTGAGCGAGCCGGTCTCGCTGCTCAGCGAGGCGCGCGAGGTGCTGCGCCAGCGCTATTTCGCCGCCGATGTCGGCATCACCGGCGCCAACTTCCTGATCGCGGAAACCGGCACCTCGGTGATCGTCACCAACGAGGGCAATGGCGACCTGACCCAGACGCTGGGCAAGGTTCACGTTGTCGTGGCATCGATCGAGAAGATCGTTCCGACGCTGGAGGACACATCGCAGATCCTGCGCGTGCTGGCACGCTCGGCCACCGGTCAGGACATGAGCGTCTACACGACGTTTTCCACCGGCCCTAAACGCCAGGAAGACCCGGACGGGCCGGACGAGTATCACGTGGTGCTTCTCGACAATGGCCGCTCGGCGATGCTCGGCACCGAGTACCAGGACATGCTGCGCTGCATCCGCTGCGGCGCCTGCATGAACCATTGCCCGGTCTACCACGCAGTCGGCGGCCACGCCTACGGCTCGGTCTATCCCGGCCCGATGGGCGCGGTGCTGACGCCGTCGCTCAACGGTATCGACGAAACCGGACAACTGCCCAACGCCTCGACCTTCTGCGGACGCTGCGAGAGCGTCTGCCCGATGCGCATCCCCCTGCCGAAGATGATGCGGCACTGGCGCGAGCGCGAATTCGAGCGCAATCTGACGCCCGCGGTTGCGCGCTACGGGCTCAAGGCCTGGGCCTTCTTTGCCAAGCGACCGAAGCTTTACCGGCTCGCGGCCTCCTTCGGCATGCCGCTGCTGTCGCTGTTCGGCGGCACCTCGCGGCGCTTCCACTCGCTGCCGCTTGCCGGCGGATGGACGCGTCATCGCGACCTGCCGGCGCCTGAGGGACGCACCTTCCTGCAGGCCTGGGCGCAGCGCGAAGCACTCAAGCAGGAGGCGGGACAATGAGCGCGCGCGACACGGTGCTGGGCAAGATCCGGGCGTCGATGCGGGTGCCTGCCTCCGACGAAGCCCGCCGCAAGACGGTCGCCGACCGGCTGGAAAGTACACCCACAGGCGTCATTCCCGCCCGGGCGAAGCTGCCAAAGGCGGGACAGGTCGACCTGTTCTGCGCGATGGCCGAGCAATTCGGCGCGACCCTGGCAAGGGTCAGCGACTACAAGTCGGTTCCGGCGGAGGTCGCCACATATCTGCGAGCGCGCAACCTGCCGGCCGAGATCCGGATGGGCGCCGACAAGCGGCTGAAGAAGGCGGGCTGGGAAGCCGAGAAATATCTCGAAGTCCGCCACGGCGCCTCCGATGGCGGCGATCTGGCCGGCGTCAGCCACGCCATGGCCGGCATTGCGGAAACCGGAACGCTGGCGCTGGCTTCGGGCCAGGACAACCCGACCACCATCAACTTCCTGCCCGAGCACCATATCGTGGTGCTCAAGGCCGGCGACATCAAGGGCGACATGGAAAGCGTCTGGGCGATGCTGCGCAAGACGCAGGGCAAGGGCGAGATGCCGAGAGCCTTCAACCTGATCACCGGCCCCTCGCGTTCCGGCGACATCGAACAGACCATCCTGCTCGGCGCGCACGGGCCGCGGGCGCTGCACGTTATCGTGGTCGAATAGGCAGGCCCGCTAGCCTTCAAGCCGGGCGGCGACGTCTTCGCGAAAACCCCGATGAGACTTGCGGCTGAAAGCTTCCGCCCAACCTGGGGCAAGCCGCGGCAATCGAGCCAGGAATGAAGCGGTTTCCGGGGCGAGTCCGGGATCGAGCCGGGCGCGTGTGACGCGTTCAACAGTCCAGTCCGGATTGGGGCACTCCAGACGCAGGATCTCGTCACCGATCCGCACAGTGCCCGGTTCAATCACGCGATAATACCAGCCGGTTCGCAAGGTCTGCTGAAACAGGGCGGCCATGGTCTTCAAACCCGTATGGGCATTGAGCTTCCAGCAAGGCTGGCGCCCCTGGGATATTTCCACGACCGCAGATCCGAGTCGCAGTCTGTCGCCGATGCAGAGATCACTCTCTGTCATTCCGGTTGTCGAGATGTTCTCGCCAAACCGGCCGGGTCCGAAACCATCCGCAGAGGGGCCCAGTTCCGCCCGCCATGCTTCATAGTGCTCCGCGGCATAGTGATGAACCGCCTTCTCGACGCCGCCGTGAACCACAAGATCGGCCTGCTGGTCATCTGTAAAACCGGTCTCAGTGAGAGCCTGTGGAGCCTCTGTCAGCAGCTTGCCTATTGCCGAGGCGGGCTTGCCTGGCCAGAGCTGGCGGACCTGGCCGACATAAAGCCCGGTTACTGTGGCTCCAAGTTCAGGTTGTACGGGCATCAAGCGGGCTCATGTTCATGGCAGATCTGTTCTGTCTCCGCCGGCTCGAGATCGACCTTGAGCAGGTGGCAGTAGCCGGCGGAACCGCGGCGCTCGTGATGGCGGCACTGGCGGCACAGGCCGAAGGATCTGCCGCCCTGCACGGCAAGCAAGGTACGCAGAACATCGCCCAGCCCTTGCTCCAGCGCCTGGGCCCTACCAGGTGGCAGGCTGGCGATCGCGGTGTCGAGCGCTTTTCCGCTCCTGGCCAGGTCGCGCCCTTCGGCTGTGACTGAATAGGAGATGCTGCGGCGGTCGTTTTGCGAACGCGCTTCGGTCACCAACCCCTTACGCTCGAGCGCCCGCAAAGTCTGCGACACAGTTCCGCGGGTGGAACCGGAAAAGGCGGCGACATGGGAGGGCGCTCGCGAAAATCGATTGGCATTGGAGAGATAGCTCAGCGCTGCCATCTGCGCGGGATTGAGATCTCCAGCCCAGTCTTCCGATTCGGAAAGCCGGGCAAGCCGCTCGATCAAGGCACGGATCTGATGGTGATGATGGGTGGTCATGACGACGATAATAGCGACTCGAAATAAATCTTGCAATAGTTTCGACTCACTACTATTAGGAGCTTGTCAATTTGAAAGGAGACCCCCATGAAATCACTTCTCATCTTTGCCCTGAGCGGACTGCTCACCAGCGCGGCACATGCCGACGATACCCACGCGATCAACCAGAAAGGTGCGATCCGGTCGAAAGCCGACACCAGCACGCCGGCACCGTTCGACATTCTTGCAGCCCATGTTCACAGGTCCGGCAGGTCGATCACGTTTCACATGACAACGGCAGGGACAGCCGGGGCGGACAAGCCCTCGGCAATCGGTGCGCTTGCCGGCGCTCCGGTCTGGTCCTATGTCTGGCCGACTTCGATCGATCCCTCCGAAGTGGGCTTTGAAGGCGGGACAGGCATTCTGGCGCTTGCTGCCACCAGCCATCCGGATTTCGACGACACACCGCTTTATGACGAGAACGGCGACGGCGACATGGCAAACGACGGCGCCGACTGGCACAGCCATTGGGTGGTTCTGACCCCGAACGAGGCTTGCGGTGCGGGGGCATTGTCGGTGCGCGACATCGGAGAGAATGAGGCGCCGAAGTTGCCAGCAACGTGGCCCGGGCTACCCCTTTTCATCGACAGCCCTGGCTTCGCCCCGGTGTTTGATGGTCCGGAAATAGCGGTCACCGTCGAGCTTGCGGATCCTGACGCAAGTGCCGGGGCATCGTTTGACGGCGTGACAGCAGCATTGAAGGTCAACGCAAATGTGCATGCGCCGCTGCTTTGTGTGACGGATGTGTTCGACATCGCTTCAGGAAACCTCAGTCTGCCTGGCAGCATCGAATAGGCTCCGCAGACGCCTGCCCGGACCCGCACCAAGAAATCAGGCGCGGGTCCGGGGATGTTGACGCTCGCGAAAATTTCCTGCTTGCTCCGGTTTTCTATTTCGGAGTTTCCCGTCATGCCCGTCTCACTTGAGCACTTTGCCGCTTTCGTCCTGGCCAGCGTCATCCTGCTGGTCATTCCCGGCCCGACCATCATCATGGTGATCAGCCAGGCACTGGCGCATGGCCGCAAGGTGGCGTTCGCCAGCGTGCTGGGCGTCGGGCTCGGCGACCTGCTGGCGACGTCGCTCTCGATTGCCGGCGCCGGGGCGCTGCTGGCGGCGTCGGCCTCACTGTTTCAGGCGCTGAAGTTTATCGGCGCAGTGTACCTCGTCTGGATCGGCTACAAGATGTGGCGGACGCCGGTCAGAATTCCCGACATGTCCGAAGCCACCATGCCGGAAGCATCCGGTGAGACGGCAACGATCTTCCGTGATTCCTTCCTGATCACCGCGCTCAATCCGAAAGGCATCCTGTTCTTCGTGGCCTTCGTGCCGCAGTTCATCGATCCCGCCCTGCCCTACGTGCCGCAGGCGGCGACCTATGTGCTGACCTTCACAGCGCTCGGCATTCTCAACGCCGCCATGTTTGCGCTTGCCGCGGCGGGCGCCCGGCAGACGATCCGCCGGTCGGCGGTGATGAAGGTTGCGATGCGCACCGGCGGGTCGCTGTTGATGATGGCTGGCGTAGCCGCCGCATTGACGCGGCGCGCGAGCTGAAATGGGCCTGCAGAACAGGGTCGATCCAGGCGGCGCGATCTGTTTCTCCCCCGCTCGCGGAGAGTTCATGGGCAACCGCGGCGGCGCGCTGCATTCTGCGGACCAGCGCATTGTTCGAAACCAGAAGAGCCGGTCCTGGATCATCTGCCTGACGGAATTCAAGGGCTGGTGGAGGGCGCTGATGCAACCCGGCCGGTATACCGAGCTGTTCTTCCTGGATGAAGTTACGGCGCTAGCCGCCGGACACAGGCCCTGCTTCGAGTGCCGCCGCAAGGACGCGCTCGCCTTCGCCGAAGCAATCGGCCGGGGCAGGAGCGAAGGCCGCCAGGCCGCGCCGGCGATTGACCAGCTGCTCGACGCCGAACGCCGGCGCAGCGCCGATGATCCCGCGCGTCTGCTCACCCCGAACGCCGTCGCCACACTCCCCGACGGGACCATGATCCGGCAAGGCGACAGATTTCACGCGGTGCGCGGGGGAAAGCTGCTGCCCTGGTCCTTCGAGGGGTACGATGCGCCTTTGGGCTTCGAAGCGCTCACCCCGGCCCCGATGTATCTCGCAACACCGCCTTCGACGGTGGCGGCGCTTCGGCAAGGCTATCTTCCGGCCTTCCATTCCCGCGCCTGGAAGCCCGCCACTTGATCTTCACAACGGCTTGGGCAAGAAGTCGGGAATGCGTGCAAATTACAAACTTCAACGCCTGTTCCTGGATCTGCCGCTTGCCCCGGGCGCGCTCGTGCCCGTTGGCAAGGAACAGGCCCATTACCTGCTGACGGTCCTGAGGTTGCAGGATGGGGCGCAGGTTCTGGTCTTCAACGGTCGAGACGGCGAGTTTGGCGCGACGCTCCGGCCGGAAGGCAGGAAATCCGCGAAGCTGGAGATCGGCGCGCAAACCCGCGAACAGGCCCCGCAATCGCGGCTGGATTTCCTGTTCGCGCCGCTGAAGGTCGGCCG
>JAHJUC010000051.1 GCA_018829385.1 Alphaproteobacteria bacterium | reverse complement strand
GACCACCGGCATCGGCGACTGGATGAGCAGGTGCCGGGCCCGGTCGAGACGGATTTCCAGATAGTAGCGGGCCGGCGAGCGGCCCATTTCCTGGCGGAACAGGCGCTCGATCTGCCGCCGCGACAGGCCGGCATCGTCGGCGATCTCGATCAGCGACAGCGGTTCGGAGAGATTTGCCTCCATCAACTCGATGATGGAGAGCACCTTGGCGTTCTGCACACCCAGACGGGCCCGCAACGGCAGCCGCTGGCGGTCGTGGGCGTTGCGCACACGATCGGTCAGCGCCATCTCACAGATGCGGTTAACCAGCGTGTCGTCATGGTCTTCGCCGATCAGGCTCAGCATCATGTCGAGTGCGGCGGTGCCGCCGGCGCAGGTGTGGATCGAACCATCGATTTCATAGAGATCGGCAAAGACATTGGCCTTCGGGAAGGCTTCCGAGAAGCCGGGCAGATTCTCCCAGTGGATGGCGCAGCGACGTCCCGACAGCAGGCCCGCCTGCGCCAGGATGTGAGCGCCGGTGCACAGGCCGCCGACCGAAACACCGCGATTGTGCTCCTCGCGCAGCCAGGCCAGCACCGACTTGTTCTGAAAGCGTTCGACGTTGACGCCGGAACAGACAAAAACCATTGTCGGCCGGTTTTCGCCCGACAGGCTGCGCCGCTCGTCGGCGAGCGAGGTGTTGACGGCGACCACAACCTGGTTGGATGCCGGCACCGGTTCGCCGTCATGGGACGTCAGCCGCCATTTGTAGCACTCGTATCCGAGCATCCGGTTGGCCAGACGCAACGGCTCGATCGCCATCGAGAAGGCGATCATCGAAAACTCCGGAACCATGAAAAAGACGATCGACCGCTTCTGTTTGTTCGGTGAGGCCATGCCAAAAATCCTGTGCGCGCCTCGCAGAGGCCCATGTCGCGATCAGGCCATAAAAATCGCGTTTTGTCACTGGCATGAAACCGGATTTTTTCGCCTTGCGACATGGGCCTCAGCTATGGATGACGGGCGTCACAGCATCGGGCGGGCAAGAATTTCAGCGCGTGTCGTGTTCCCCGAAACATGGTCCCGGGGCGCCTGCCAGCCGATGTCCTTCTGCAGCTCGAGCGGCAGATCGAGCAGGGTCCGTTCCATTACGGCACGCTTGTGATTGGCATGCCAGCGGCGGGCATGGCGGGCGATTTGCGAAAGACCGAACATCGCTTTGTCTCCTGTGTCGGTGTTGACCAGCCAGGCTGGATTGACAACAGCATCCCTCCGATGCATCATTCAATCAAACGAAATGAATTGACCTCAACAATCAATGGAATTGAATGATATGAATGCGCCCCTCAACCACCCGCTGCTGATGCTGGATCCGGATGTCCTGCGCAGCTTTGTCGCCATCGCCGAGACCGGCAGTTTCACGGCCGCGGCCGCACGGATCTACCGGACGCCGTCGGCGGTCTCGATGCAGATCAAGCGCCTCGAGGAGCAACTGGGCGTCTCGGTTTTCCTGCGCGATGCGCGCAACGTGTCGCTCACCCATGACGGCGAGGTGCTGCTTGGCTATGCGCGGCGGCTGATCGCGCTCAACCGGGAAGCGATCTCGCGGTTCGTGACGTCCGAGGTCTCCGGCGTGGTGCGGATCGGATCACCGTCGGATTATGGCGAGGCGGTGCTGCCGGGCGTGCTCAAGCTGTTTGCCAAATCGCATCCTTCCGTGGTCGTCGATGTGGTGATCGACCAGTCGTCGAGCCTGTTGAAGCGGTTTGCCTCGGGACATCTCGACATCGCCCTGGTCAGCTGCATGAAGCACCTGACGCCGGCCCCGGACGAGGTGATGATGACGGACGAGATCGTCTGGGCCGGCGCCAAGGGCGGCCAGGCCTGCCTGATGGACCCGCTGCCGGTGTCGATGTGGGACGAGGGCTGCGTGTGGCGCGAAAGCGCGCTGTCGGCGCTCGACAGGGTCGGGCGGGCCTACCGGGTGGCGTTCATGACCTCGCACATGGCCGGGCAACGCGCGGCGATCCTGGCCGATCTGGCGATCGCACCGATGGGGCGGAGCTTTGTCGGTCCGGATATCCAGATCCTCGACGAGAATTGCGGGCTTCCGGCGCCCGGCGAGTACCAGTTGCTGCTCAAGGTGGCGGCAGATCCGTCGCCACAGATCTGCGCGCTGAGCGATCATTTCCGTGCGGGCTTCGAACGGTTCAACCAGACCGGATCGTTCGATGCGTCAGCAGTGTGAGATTGGCGGGCTTGCGCTCATGAATGCCGGCTGAACGGGGTGTTCAGGGTGGAGTTGGGTGCGGTTTTCTATGTTGCAGACAGCAGCGCACCCAACCCGGCGCTGAAGGGGAGACAGGACCATGAAATCATCCATCCGCATCATTCTGGCGCTTGCGGCCGCGGCCATTGGGGCGACAGCCGCTCCGGCCCTTTCGTCGGCGTTTACCGCAGGCACGATCACGGCAATCGCGCCGGACGACGCTCTCAACATCCGCAAATGGCCGTCGGCGCAATCGCAGATCATCGATGCCTACGAGCTCAATCGGCCCATCAGCCTGACCGGGCGCTGCAAGAACATTGTCACCAATATCTCGTTCCGGATTGACGGCTACGGTAGCATCGAGTGGAAATATGCCCAGATGAAGAAGGCGAATGTCTGGTGCCAGGTGATGACCGACGACGCCGAGCTTGGCTGGGCGCGTGGCAAATACATCTGGCCGGAATGAGTTCTCAGCTCTTCGGAGCCGAGCACCGCTCCGCATTGGCCCGGCCGCGGGCCAATGCCAGATGGACGATGATCGCCGAGGCGTAGCAGCCGATCAGCAGGGCCGGCAGTCCTGTGTCGGCTCCGGTTGCGACGACGGCCAGCATTGCCGGCGTGCCGAGCGCGTTGCCGATATTGCCGGTCTGGGCGATGCCGCCATTGGCCAGCGCGCGGCCTTCGAGCGAGATGTTGAGTTCAGGGACTGCGGCGAAGCTCGCGCCCTGCACCAGACCCAGGCAGGCAAACAGCGCGATGAAGAGCCAGGTCCCGGGGCCGGTGAGCAGGAACACCAGCACCAGGACGATGGCTGTCGCGAAGCCGATGACAATGACGCTGACTGCAGTCATGTACCTCAACAAGATATTGCCGACGGTCATGGACGAGACGATGCTGGACAGCGGCATGGCGGCGGCGGCGAAGGTGCGCTGCGACGGATCCACCATGGTCGGCAAGATGGCGAGCATCGCGACGAAGGTCAGCGTGTAGAACAGCCAGCCGAGCGCGGGGGCGGCAATAAAGGGCGAGGCGTAGGCCGTCAGGTGCCGATGCAGGATGTTTCCGAGCGACGGCCATGGCGGGGCGCCGTTGCGATCTTCTTTCGGCAGGACAATTGTCAGAAGAACGGCGAAAGACGCCATGTAGGCTGCATGGATAGCCGGCAATCCTCCCAGTCCGGCAACCCGGATTATGTGGGGCGCGGTCAAGGCGATGCCGGCGAAGGCGACGCCGAAATAGGTGCCCCACAGGGTGAGGGCCTTGCCCTGGTGACGCTGAGCGCTCAATTGCGCGATCAGGGTTGGGGCGGAGACGACGATCGCCAGATGCGATACGCCCTCGATGAGCCGGCTTGCCAGCATCCACTCGAATCCGGGAAGCATGGTCTGCCAGGCGGAAACGGCGGCTCCGAGATAAAGCCCCAAGAGCAGCAAGCGGCGGACGCCCAGCTGGATGGCGATGACGCCGGCCACCAGTCCGAGCAGCATGCCGATGACCGAGATCAGTGAGACCAGATATCCCGAGGCGGCGCCGGTCTCGCCGTAATGGGCCTGCAGTTCGGGGAAGATCACGACGATCTTGGCGAATTGCGCCGCCGCCCCGAGGCCAGCGGCCCACAAGGCAAGAACCAGAAACAGCGGTGATCGGATCAGCGAAGGCACGACAAAGGCCGTAGACCCAAGCCCGATTCGGGTAAAGGGCGAATTCCCCTGTGCGACTGTCGCCGTGTGCGCGGCGGCAGCACGGCAAGCGCAAACATCCGCTACTCCGGGGTCCGGCTGCGGCAGGCGCCGCTTGCGAAGTCAGGTCAGCGACGGCAGCACGACCTTTTCGTATTTCGCCAGCGGCTCGACCAGAAGATAGTAATCCTCGTCGACCGAATAGATGACGGCATCATCAAACTCCTCCCAGTAATCGTCGGTGATCGGTTCCGATGCGATTTCAACGACACGGTAGTCGGTGCCGACATCATGATGCACATGCGAGCGGCCACAGATGTTACAGGTGTAGACTTGTTCCCGCCGCAGATGCCACAGGGTCCGGCCCAGACGCGAGCCGACCAGCTCAGCCCCGTCGGTGAGCACGATATTCAGGCCCACTTTCGCGTTCGGATCCACGTCGGCGCACCAGCAGCGCACGCGGTTGAGTCCAATGGCCACAAGTTCGCGCAATCCCACGTCCGGATGCCGCAGGCGCAGGGTCAGCAGGAAATAGAACACATGCTCGCTGTCCGTGGTGCCCTTGATGTCGTTTCGCAGCAGCGGATCGATCTCGGGCATCATCCGGTCGCGAACCGCGAGGAAATGCGGAATTGTGCCGTTGTGCGCAAAGAGCCATTTGCCGTGGTGAAAGGGGTGGGTGTTTTCGATCGAGGTGCCGCCCACGGTGGCGCGGCGGACATGGGCTATGACCGTGCGGGCATAGACCCGTGCGGCGGTCTTCTTGAAATGCTCGCCGTGAAAAGCTGCCCAGGTCTGCTTTTCGATCAGCGGCATGCCGTCGCGGTAGTCCGCAACCCCCCAGCCGTGACCGTGCACCAGACCCTCGGCATCCAGCTGGCTTTGCTGCATCAGCGCATTCTGGGCATGCACCAGACTGCATTCGACCCGGGTGGGTTCATTTGCCCTCATCGCATACAGCCGGCACATAAGATGTCTCCTGCTCCTGTTTTCCTGCCGGATATTAGGCATCACGGCATGCGCCTGCGCCTTGAGCGATATCAAGGCGGGCAGGAGAAGGCCGGGCCATGCTGGCGATGACTGGCCCTGAGCGGATGAACCAATGAACAAGTGTCATGAACCGGGATTGCCTTCATCCGAACCGGGATCGGGGGATCGGCTCCGGTCATTCCGCCCGATGGAAATCCAGGGCCTGGCACCTGAAGCGTTGCGGCGCATCGCCAGCCTTGCCGCCGATATCCGTTTGTCGGATGCCAGGATCGACGCTGTGTCTCCCTTCGGAGCGGGCGTGCACAAGGGAATTGGCGCGGGCTCCTGCGTCTGGTTCGGCGATACCGCCGAGATTCCCCTCTTGGGGCGGAACAGCAATCGGCGATTCGACTATCGGCTGGCGTGGCTGGCGCGGGACGGAGACATCGTGGTTATGGGAGGGCGGAATTCTCCGGCCTTCGAGGCCTATCAGCGCGGCTGGCTGGATGCGTCCGGGCTCCGGTATCTCAATATCGATCCGGAAACGGCCACGCCGCGCCGAGCAGCCTCGACGATCTGCCTGCGCGACCCGGCGGGCTTTGCGCTG
>JAHJUC010000453.1 GCA_018829385.1 Alphaproteobacteria bacterium | reverse complement strand
TCGAGCAGGCGATCGAGGCGGAAGCGCAGGCGCAGGCGATCTGCATGCAGACCCAGGATTTCCGCCGCGCCTATGAAGCCTTTGCCGCGAAACAGAAACCCGTATTCGAGGGCAACTGATGTCTGACCGCAGCTTTCTCCAATGGCCGTTCTTCGATGAAAGCCACCGCGATCTGGCCGATCGCGTTGATGCGTGGGCAACCAGGGAACTCGCCGATCTCGACCATTCCAATGTCGACGAGACCTGCAAGGCGCTGGTCCGGGCGCTGGGCGAAGCCGGCTGGCTCAAGCTCTCCGCAGTCGACCCGGCAGACGAGAGGTCGAAAATCGACGTGCGCAGCCTGTGCATCATGCGCGAGACGCTGGCCCGGCACGACGGGCTCGCCGACTTCGCCTTTGCCATGCAGGGGCTCGGCACAGGATGCATTTCGCTGTTCGGACGGTCCGACCAGAAGACCGAGTGGCTGACGAAAACCCGCGCGGGTCTGGCCCTTTCGGCTTTCGCGTTGTCGGAACCCGCCTCGGGTTCGGACGTCGCCAACATGGCGATGACGGCGGTCCGGGACGGCGACGATTATGTTCTCAACGGCGAGAAGACCTGGATTTCCAACGGCGGCATCGCCGATGTCTATTGCGTCTTCGCGCGCACCGGCGAGGCGCCGGGCGCCAAGGGGCTTTCGGTCTTCATCGTGCCTGCCGATACGCCGGGCCTCTCGATCGCCGAACGGCTGGAGGTGGTGGCGCCGCACCCGCTGGCGCGGCTCGCCTTCAACGATTGCCGTATTCCGGCCTCGGCGATGATCGGCAATCCGGGCGACGGCTTCCGCATCGCCATGTCGGTGCTCGACGTGTTCCGCTCGACCGTTGCCGCAGCTGCGCTGGGCTTTGCCCGCCGGGCGCTCGATGAAAGCTTGAGCCGCGTCAGCGAGCGTGAGCTGTTCGGCGCGCCGATGAGCGATCTGCAGATGGTGCAGGGCCACATTGCCGACATGGCGCTGGATGTGGATGCCTCGGCGCTGCTGGTCTACCGGGCGGCCTGGCTCAAGGACCAGGGTGCGCCACGGGTCAGCCGCGAGGCGGCGATGGCCAAGCTCTACGCCACCGACCACGCGCAGGACGTGATCGACAAGGCGGTGCAGCTGCATGGCGGCGACGGGGTGCGCAAGGGGCATATCGTTGAAAGCCTTTACCGCGAGATCCGGGCGCTGAGGATCTATGAAGGCGCGTCAGACGTTCAGAAGGTCGTGATCGCGCGGCAGACATTGGCGAATTCCAAGGGAGTGTAACGTGCTGGGACCATCGGGCCATATCGACACCTTCACACGCGACAACCTGCCGCCGGCCGATCAGTGGCCGGACATGCTGCTTGACGGTTTTGAATATCCCGAATGGCTCAATTGCGGCTACGAGCTCACGGACGCGATGGTGGCCCGGGGCTTTGGCGACCACACCGCGCTGATCGGCAATGGCCGGATCAGGACCTACAAGGAACTGACCGACTGGACCAACCGCATCGCCCATGTGCTGGTCGAGGATTACGGCGTCAAGCCAGGCAACCGCATCCTGATCCGCTCGGCCAACAATCCGGCGATGGTGGCGGTCTGGCTGGCGGCCACCAAGGCGGGCGCCGTTGTCGTCAACACCATGCCGATGCTGCGCGCCGTCGAGCTTGGCAAGATCGCGGACAAGGCGGAAATCTCGCTGGCGCTGTGCGACACGCGGCTGATGGACGAGATGGTCGCCTGCGCCAAGGATAACAGGTTCCTCACCAAGGTGGTGGGCTTCGACGGCACCGCCAACCACGATGCCGAACTCGACCGTCTGGCGCTGTCCAAGCCGGTGCGCTTCGAGACGGTGAAGACCGGCCGCGACGACGTGGCGCTTCTGGGCTTCACCTCCGGCACCACGGGGATGCCGAAGGCGACGATGCATTTTCATCGCGACATGCTGATCATCGCCGACGGCTACGCCAAGGAAGTGCTCGGCGTCACGCCCGACGACGTGTTCATCGGCTCGCCGCCGCTCGCCTTCACCTTCGGGCTTGGCGGGCTGGCGGTGTTTCCGCTGCGCTTCGGTGCGGCAGCGGCGCTGCTCGAGCAGGCGACGCCGGCCAACATGGTCGAGATCATCCAGGCCCACAAGGCAACCGTCTGCTTCACCGCTCCCACGGCCTACCGCGCCATGCTGGCGGCGATGGAGGAGGGGGCGGACCTCAGTTCGCTGCGGGCCGCCGTGTCGGCGGGCGAAACCCTGCCGGGGCCGGTCTATGAGCAATGGATGGCCAAGACCGGCAAGCCGATGCTTGACGGCATCGGCGCCACCGAGATGCTGCATATCTTCATCTCCAACCGGTTCGAGAACTCCCATCCTGCCTGCACCGGGCTTCCGGTTTCAGGCTACCAGGCGCGGATCGTCGACGGCGACATGAACGAAGTGCCGCGCGGCGAAGTCGGACGGCTGGCGGTGCGCGGCCCGACCGGCTGCCGCTACCTTGCCGACCCGGAGCAGCAGCAGAAATATGTCCGCAACGGGTGGAACCTGACGGGCGACTCGTTCACGCAGGACGCAGACGGCTTCTTCCACTTCGCCGCGCGCAGCGACGACATGATCATTTCCGCCGGCTACAACATCGCCGGCCCCGAGGTCGAGGCAGCGTTGCTGGCGCATGCGGATGTCGCAGAATGCGCTGTGATCGGCGTTCCCGACGAGGCGAGGGGACAGATCGTCCAAGCGCATGTGGTGCTCAAGGCCGGCATTGCCGCCGATGAGCTGACCACCAAGCGGCTGCAGGATCACGTCAAGGCGGTGATCGCGCCCTACAAGTATCCCCGGTCGATCGTCTTCACCGACACGTTGCCCAAGACCCAGACCGGCAAGATCCAGCGCTTCAGGCTGCGCACCGGCGACGCCTGAGCCCGCTTTCCCAAGACATAAACGAGGACTTTCATCATGATAGAAGCCATCAATCCACCGGATTGGGAAAAGCCCAAGGGCTACGCGAACGGCATGCTGGTCGACGGCACCCGGCTTTATACAGGCGGCCAGATCGGCTGGAACAAGGACCAGGTGTTCGAGCACCACGATTTCGTCGGCCAGCTCGAGCAGACGCTGGCCAACATTGTGGCGATCGTGCGGGCAGCGGGTGGTGAGGTGACCGACATCGTGCGGCTGACCTGGTTCATCACCGACAAGAAGGAATACATGGCCCGCCAGAAGGATGTTGGCGCCGCCTACCGGAAGATCATGGGCCGGCATTTTCCGTCGATGTCGGTGATCGTCGTTGCCGGCCTGATCGAGGACGAGGCAATGGTCGAGATCGAGGCGACGGCGGAAATCGGCAAATCGGCAAAGGACGCGTGAGATCATGAGCAGCTTCCAGACGCGGCGAGACATGTTCGACCTGCCGGAGGGGATCACCTATCTCGACGGCAATTCGCTGGGGCCCTTGCCGAAGTCGGCGGTCGAGCGCGCCCGCGCGACGATGGCCGAGGAGTGGGGGCCGATGCTGATCACCGGCTGGAACAAGGCAAGGTGGATGGATCTGCCCGGGCGCCTGGGCGACCGGATCGGCCGGCTGATCGGGGCGCCTGCCGGAAGCACGGTTGTCGGCGACACGCTGTCGATCAAGGTTTACCAGGCGGTGGCCTCGGCGGTGGAGATGCGTCCGGGCCGCAAGATCGTGCTGTCCGACAACGGCAATTTCCCGTCCGACCTCTACATGGCCGACGGTCTGCTCAAGAGCCTGAAGCAGGGCCATGAACTCAGGGTCGTCGATCCGGAAGCAGTCGCCGAGAATATCACCGAGGACGTGGCCGCGGTCATGCTTACCCATGTCGACTATCGCACCGGCCGGGTGCACGACATGAAGGCGATTACCGACAAGGCGCACGCCGCCGGCGCGATCATGATCTGGGATCTGGCGCATTCCGCCGGCGCGCTGCCGGTGGATCT
>JAHJUC010000002.1 GCA_018829385.1 Alphaproteobacteria bacterium | reverse complement strand
CGTCCTGGCCGAACTTCTCAAGCGCTGGCCGTCGAGCCCGAAGGTGGATCTGGTGACCACCGACGGTTTTCTCTATCCCAACGAGGTTCTGCGGCGCGAGAACCTGATGGACCGGAAGGGATTTCCGGAAAGCTACGACGTCGGCGCGGTGCTGCGCTTTCTTTCCGAAATCAAGGCCGGACAGCACAGCGTCAAGGCGCCGTGCTATTCCCACCTGACCTATGACGTGCTGCCCGGCGAGTACACTACCATAGATCGGCCCGACATCCTGATTTTCGAGGGCATCAACGTGCTTCAGGTGCGCGATCTGCCCGAAGACGGCAAGATCGTCCCGTTCGTGTCGGATTTCTTCGATTTCTCCATCTATATCGACGCCGAGGAGGTCGACATTCACCGATGGTATGTCGACCGGTTCATGAACCTGAGGCAGACCGCTTTCCGCAATCCGGAATCCTTCTTCCACCGCTATGCCGCGATCAAGGAGGATGCCGCCCGCGCCATCGCCGAGAGCCTGTGGGAAAACATCAACCTGAAGAACCTGCGCCAGAACATCCTGCCGACGCGCCCGCGCGCCGACCTGATCCTGCGCAAGGCGCCCAATCACCTCATCGAGCAGGTGGCGCTGCGCAAGCTCTAGCCCGAGCTCCGCGATAAAGGCCGGATACTCAGCTCGTCACCCGCCGCAGCGTCAGGTTGATGCGGCCGCCATCCTTGAGCAGGGTCGATGTGGTCGGGTAGATCCGATCGACGCCATGGAAGGCCAGCCGGCTTTCGCCTCCGAGGATCACCACATCGCCGCTTTCAAGCCGGAAGGATCGGGTCGGCTGACCCCGTTCGGTTCCGCCGATCCGGAACAGGCAGGCATCCCCGAGCGAGATCGACAGCACCGGAGCGGAGAAATCGCTTTCGTCGCGGTCCTGGTGCAGCCCCATGCGGGCACTGGGATCGTAGAAATTGACGAGGCAGGCCTGCGGCGGGACCGGATGACTGGTCAGCTCTTCCCACAATGTCATGAGCCTTGCCGGAATTGGCGGCCAGGGCGCTCCTGTCACGGGATGCCGGTCCTGGTAGCGGTAGCCGCTCTTGTCGGCCACCCATCCCAGGTCGCCGCAATTGGTCATCCGGACGCTGAATGGCTTGCCGCTTCGCGGCATTTCCGGGCGGTAGAGCGGCGCTTGGCGCACCACCGACCGGATCTCTTCGAGCAGGGACTGCTGTTCGTCCCGATCAAGATGGCCAGGAATATGGCGAACGCCTTTGGGCAGAACGAGCATTTCCGGCCTTCTTGGTCTGTTTTGGGTATCAGGCGGTTTCGAGATCGGGAATACGCAGCACCTGGCCCGGATAGATCTTGTCGGGATGCGTCAGCATCGGCTTGTTGGCCTCGAAGATCACCGTGTATTTCGGACCCTTGCCCTTGCCATATGCGGCTTCGGCAACCTTCCACAGATTGTCGCCCTTCTTGACGGTGTGGAACTTCGGCTCCTTGGCCGGGGTGGAGGCCTTGACCAGCGCGGTCATGTCGGCGCTGCCAAGCGACAGGCCCGACTCCGGGATCACCACCTTCAGCTCGGACGCCTCGACCTTGGAAATGCCGAGTGTGTTGCCCACCGCGAGGATGGCTTTCTCGAAGATCGACTGGTCTTCGACCACGCCCGAAAGCACGATCTTGTCGCCGTCGACCTTGACGTCGACCTTGTCGGTGCCGAGCTTGTAGGAATCCAGCTCCTTCTTGACGGCATCGGCCTCCGGCGCATCGTCATCGCCGCCAATGCCCAGCTTCTTGCCAGCCGATTTGATGAAATCGAAAATGCCCATGAGTCGTCGCCTCCCTGAGTGAATGTCGTGCATCATAAGCATGCAAACCCCCGGTCTGCCAACCAAAAGCTTCTGCTAATCTACTCTTCGGAAACCTTGCCGCGGGCTTTCTTGATCTGGCCGCGGCCGGTTTTGGCCGCCAGCCGGCGCTCGACCGAGCCTCGCGTTGGCCTGGTCTTGCGTCGCGGCGGTGGCGGCGGTTCGGAAGCCTGGTCGATCAGTTCCACCAGGCGGGTCCGGGCATCGGCCCGATTGCGTTCCTGGGTCCGGAACCGGTTGGCCTCGATGATGATCACGCCGTCCTTGGAAACCCGGCTGCCGCCAAACTTCAGCGCATTCTTTTTCACCCTTTCGGGAAGCGATGGCGAATTGCGGATGTCGAACCTGAGCTGCACCGCCGTCGCCACCTTGTTGACGTTCTGGCCTCCCGGGCCGGAGGCGCGAATGAAGCTCTCGCCAAGCTCCCAGCCGGCGATGACGATGCCGCGCGCCGCATGCAGCGGGTCCGCGCTCATGGCGCTGTCTTCCAGTACAGCACCTCGTCCTCGGCCTTGCGGCTGATCGCCGGAACCCGTGCGCCCTCGGCCGGATGACCGACAACCAGCAGCACCAGCGGCTTCTCGTTGTCCGGCCGGCCGCAGATCTGGTTGAGAAAGCCCATCGGCGAAGGCGTGTGGGTCAGCGTTGCCAGACCGGCCGAATGCAGGCTGGCAATCAGCAATCCGATGGCGATCGAGACCGATTCGGGCACGTAGTAGTGCTTTACCTTGCGGCCATCCGCGTCGACGCCCCAGCGTTGGGCGAAGATCGCAATCAGCCAGGGCGCGGTTTCCAGGAACGGCTTGTCCGAATCCGTGCCCAGATGCGCCAGCGCGCCCAGCCATTCCTCGCCCGCCCGGCCGTCGTAGAAGGCCCGTTCTTCCTCTTCCGCCGCCAGCCGG
>JAHJUC010000050.1 GCA_018829385.1 Alphaproteobacteria bacterium | reverse complement strand
GCGCCGAAGATCATTCTCAAACCCTGAGCGTGGGATCGGCCTGCGCCACATCGTCCGCCGTTTCGCAAGGCGTGAAGTCACCCCTTAATTGCCGGGGTGGCTTGAGTTTTTCGGTAACAAGGCCCTTAAGGTTCGGTCGAAGCGGGGGAGCCTGGTGTCAGGTTCGCCCGGAATGTCTTGCCGGGCATCGTTTTTTTTGAAGTGTTGGTCTGCAGAGCAGGATAGATAACCTCCATGTTGAATATACACTTGCGCGCCAAAATCCTGTTTCCCGGTCTGCTGCTGGCTCTCACCATCGCTGCGGCGGCGAAGTTCCTCTCCGAGCATTATGTTGCGCCGGTGATGCTGTTTGCGCTGCTCATCGGCATGGCCTTCAACTTCATGGCCGACCAGGAACGTACCTCCGAAGGCGTGGTCTTTGCCTCTAAAACGCTGCTCAGGCTTGGCATCGTGCTCCTGGGCGCCCGAATTACGCTGGGCGATATCGCCGGCATTGGAACCTCGGGGTTGCTGACCGTAGCGAGCCTGATGGCGCTCACCATCGGCTTCGGCTTCGTCTGCGCAAGGCTGTTCTCAAGGGGATGGCGGTTTGCCATCCTGACCGGCGGTTCGGTTGCCATCTGTGGCGCATCGGCGGCGCTGGCGCTGGCAGCCGTGATTCCCGCCAACGACAAGACCGAACGCAACGTGCTGTTCACGGTCGTTGCCGTCACCACGCTGTCGACCATAGCGATGATCATCTACCCGGTGCTGTTCGGCCTCGCCGGACTGAGCGACCAGCAAAGCGGCTTCCTGATCGGCGCAACGGTGCATGACGTGGCGCAGGTGGTGGGCGCCGGTTACTCGATCTCGACGGAGGCCGGCGACACCGCGACCATCGTCAAGCTGCTCCGCGTCACGCTTCTGCCAGTGGTGCTGATCATCGTCGCGCTGGCGACGGCGCGGAGTGAGACCGGGTTTTCCCAGGTGCGCCTGCCGCTTTTCGTCGTCGGCTTCGGCGCCGTAACCATCGCCAACAGCATCGGCCTGATCCCGGCTGCTGTCGCGGCATTTCTGGTCGATGCGTCTTCATGGTTCCTGGTCATCGCCATCTCGGCGCTCGGCGTCCGCACCAACATGAAAGCCATGATGGATCTGGGCTGGCGCCATGTTGCCGTCATCGTGCTGGAAACGGTATTTCTGCTGGCCCTGGCCTGGGCTGCGGTTTCCTTTGGCCTGGCAGGCATCTGACCCCGACCCGAGCCGGATCCGGTTTCGATTGTTCAAGCCATTACAACGGGCTACCTGACCGGAGCCATCGCCGATGCCGCGATATCGGCATTTCCTGCCATTCGGGTGACAGCGTAGGATTGCTGCATCAACCGCCTCCCGCCAGCACGCTTGACAGTCCCCTTGGGCTGTGACCTCAATGCAGTATCCGCAGGGTGACAAGGCAGAAAGCCGGCCCCTGCAAGGATTCATTCGGGAACACGTTTACCTGGGAGTTTTGTTGTGAAACACGTTCAAAAATTCGTGGCAGTTGCGCTGATGTGCACCGCCGCTGCATTGGCGCCGGTGACCGCGAAAGCGGAAACCCCCGCCGACACGCTGATCCAGGCCTGGTCGATTGACGATGTCATTTCGCTCGACCCGGCCGAGGTCTTCGAATTCACCGCCTCCGAGGTGCTGGGCAACGCCTATCAGGGCCTGATCGGCTACAACGTCAAGGATGTCTCCGAGATCTTCGGTGTGATTGCCGAGAAATGGGAGGTCTCCGCCGACGGCAAGACCTTTACCTTCACCATCCGTCCCGGCATGAAGTTCGCCTCGGGCAATCCGATCGCCGCCGAGGACGCGGTTTACTCGCTGCAGCGCGCCATCAAGCTCGACAAGTCGCCGGCCTTCATTCTCACCCAGTTCGGATTGAATGCCGACAATGTCGACGCGATGATCCGCAAGACCGGCGACATGACCTTCGAATTCGAGATGGACAAGGCCTATGCGCCGACGCTGGTTCTGTATTGCCTGACATCGACGGTGGGCTTCATCGTTGACAGCGAGCTGGTCAAGAGCAACGAGGTGGATGGCGATTTCGGCTACAACTGGCTGAAGACCAACTATGCCGGCTCCGGCGCCTTCACCATCCGCGACTGGCGCGCCAACGAAGCCATCGTGCTTGAACGCAACGACAATTATTCCGGCGAAGCCCCGCCGATGGCCCGCGCCATCTACCGCCATATCCCTGAAACCGCGACCCAGCGCCTGCTGCTCGAGCAGGGCGACATCGATATCGCCCGCAATGTCGGCGCCGAGGAGATCACCGCGCTGTCGGACAATCCCGACATCGTCGTCGAAAGCGGCGTCAAGGGATCGATCTACTATCTGGGGCTCAACCAGAAGAATGAAAACCTGGCCAAGCCGCAGGTGCGTCAGGCGATGAAATATCTGGTCGACTACGCCACCATTTCCGACACCATCATGAAGGGCAAGGTGATCCCGCATCAGGCGTTCCTGCCGCGCGGCTTCCTGGGCGCTCTTGAGGACACGCCGTTCTCGCTCAATGTCGAAAAGGCCAAGGAGCTGCTTGCCGAAGCAGGCCTTCCCGACGGTTTCACCGTCACCATGGATACCCGCAACACGCCTGAAATCACCGCGATCGGCCAGGCAATCCAGCAGACAATGGCGATGGCCGGCATCAAGATGGAACTGATCCCGGGCGACGGCCAGCAGACGCTGACCAAGTACCGTGCCCGCAATCACGATATCTACATCGGCCGCTGGGGTCCGGACTATCAGGATCCGCACACCAATGCCGATACCTTTGCCCGCAACCCCGACAACTCCGATGACGCCGCCTCCAAGCCCCTGGCCTGGCGCAATGCCTGGGACATCCCGGAAATGACGTTGAAGGCCGATGCGGCGATCCTTGAAGCCGATGCGGCCAAGCGGGCGCAGATGTATGTCGATCTGCAGACGGAGCATCAGCAGACATCGCCGTTTGTCATCATGTTCCAGGAGATCGAGGTTCTGGCGCGCCGCAAGAACGTCGAGGGCTTCGTCGTCGGCCCGTCGTTCAACGACAACTCGTTCAAGGCCGTGACCAAGTAAGTGTCTGTGACATCCGCTCTTGCGGAAGGGCGTTCACGCGCCCTTCCGGCTTTCCTCGGCAAGACCATCCGGCTGCTTGCCACCATTGCCGTCACCATTCTCGGCCTGCTCGTGGTCACCTTCTTGATCGGCCGCGTGGTGCCGGTCGACCCGGTGCTTGCCGTCGTCGGCGACCGTGCCTCGCAATCGACCTACGACAAGGCCTTTGTCGAACTCGGCCTCGACCGTCCGCTCTACGTGCAGTTCGGCCTTTATGTCGAAAAGGCGGTGACCGGCGATTTCGGTCAAAGCATGCTGACCAAGAAGCCGATCATCGATGACATCGCCCGGGCCTTTCCCGCCACCCTCGAGCTGGCCACAGTGGCGATTCTGATCGGTACCCTGTTCGGTATCCCGGTCGGCGTCTGGGCCGCGGTCCGGCAGGGCAAGCTGGTCGACCAGGTTGTGCGCATCGTCGGTCTGATGGGCTATTCCGCGCCGATCTTCTGGCTCGGCCTGCTCGGCCTTCTGGTGTTCTATGCCAAATGGGGCATCGTCGCAGGCCCTGGCCGCATCGACATCTCCTACGAATATGCGTTCACGCCGACCACCGGCCTGTTTCTGCTCGATACAGCGATGCAGGGCCAATGGGGCGCGTTCCGCAACGTGGTCTCGCACATCGCGCTTCCCGCCTCGCTGCTCGGATATTTCTCCATGGCCTATATCGCCCGGATGACCCGCAGCTTCATGCTCAACGAACTGGCGCAGGAATATGTCGTCACCGCCCGGGTCAAGGGTGTCGCCGAATGGCGCATCATCTGGGTGCATGCGCTCAGGAACGCCGCCGTGCCGCTGGTCACCGTCGTCACCCTGTCCTATGCCAGCCTGCTGGAGGGCTCGGTGCTGACCGAGACCGTCTTTGCCTGGCCCGGCCTTGGCCAGTACCTGACCAACTCGCTGCAGAACGCCGACATGAACGCGGTGCTGGGCGGAACTCTGCTGATCGGCATCATCTTTGTCGGCCTCAACCTGCTTTCGGATTTCCTCTACACTGTGCTCGACCCCCGGGTCAGGAGGCGGGCATGAGCATCGGCGCCTCCCGCCAGAGCCTCAGCGAATGGCTGCAGAGCGAGCAGCCGGCCTCGCGCCGCCAGGCCCGTCTCGGCCAGGCCTGGCGCACATGGCTGCTGTTCACCGGCAACCGGCTCGGCATGATCGGCCTGGCCATCGT
>JAHJUC010000452.1 GCA_018829385.1 Alphaproteobacteria bacterium | reverse complement strand
TGCCACCCCGCCCAATGTCCACGCCAATGTCTTGCGCCTGCTGCCCGATGGCGCAGCCGTGCTGATCCAGAAGCCGATGGGCAGCGACCTCGCGGCGGCGACCGAGATCCTGGAGATCTGCCGGGAAAAGAACCTCAAGGCGGCCGTGAATTTCCAGCTGCGTTTCGCACCGATGATGCTGGCGCTGAAGGACGCGATCGCCAGGGGCTGGCTCGGCGAAGTCGTCGACTTCGATGCCTGGCTGGCGCTGGCGACGCCCTGGCAATTGTGGCCGTTCCTCAAGGGCCTGCCCCGCATCGAGATCGCCATGCACTCGATCCACTATCTCGACCTGGTCCGGCAGTTGCTCGGCGATCCGAATGGCGTTCACGCCAAGTCGATCGGCCACCCGAACCACGAGGTCGCCCAGACCCGGACCAGCGCCATCCTCGATTACGGCGACAAGGTGCGGTGCGCGCTGTCGATCAACCACGACCATGATTTTGGCCGCAGGCACCAGGCCTGCGAGTTCCGCATCTCAGGCACCGAGGGCGCGGCTTACCTGCAACTGGGCGTCAATCTCGACTATCCGCGCGGCGAACCCGACATACTCGAAGTCCGGCCCAGGGGCGGCGACGAGTGGATCGCGGTACCGCTGAAAGGCTCCTGGTTTCCCGACGCCTTTGTCGGCCGGATGGCCAATCTGCAGCGCTTTGCCACTGGTGAGGATGCGGAACTCGTGAGCTCCGTCGAGGACGCCTGGAACACCATGGCGCTGGTCGAAGCGGCCTATCAGTCATCCGCGACGCCTGCGACCCCGCTTGAGAAGAGACCCTGAGTATGGAACAGACAACCTATTTCGAAGACTATGAAATCGGCAGCCAGCGCGTGACCTACGGGCGCACCATCACCGAGACCGATTTCGTCGTCCATGCCGGCCACACCGGCGATTTCTTCCCGCACCACATGGACGCCGAGTTCATGAAGACGCAACCCTTCGGCCAGCGCATCGCCCACGGTACCATGGTGTTTTCCATCGGCGTCGGGCTGACGGCGAGCGTGATCAACCCGGTGGCGTTTTCCTATGGCTATGACCGGCTGCGCTTTGTGAAGCCCGTCTTCATCGGCGACACCATCCACACCCGCACCACCATTGCCGCCAAGGAAGATGATCCGAAGCGCAAGGATATGGGCCGCGTGTTCGAGCGTACCGAGGTCGTCAACCAGCATGGCGATGTGGTGCTGGCCGCCGATCACATCTATATCGTGGAACGCAAGAACAAGCCCGCCTGAGCGGAAACCAACGGAGACATCATGGCAGACTGGGTCAAGGACAAGACGGTACTGGTGACAGCAGCAGGCCAGGGCATCGGCCGCGCAACCGCAATCGCGTTTGCCGCCGCCGGTGCGCGCGTCATCGCCACCGACATCAATGAAACCACGCTGGCCGAACTGAACGGCGAAGCGGGCATAGAGACCCGCCGGCTCGACGTGCTCGACAATTCGGACATCGTCTCGACGGTCGCCGCCGTCGGGCCTGTCGACGTGCTGTTCAACGGCGCCGGTTTCGTTCACGCAGGATCGATCATGGAGATGAGCGACGCGGATTTCGATTTCGCGCTTGATCTCAATGTCCGCTCGATGATCCGCTCCATCCGCGCGGTATTGCCGGCGATGATCGAGCGCGGCGGCGGCGCGATCGTCAACATGTCGTCGGTGGCAAGCTCGATAAAGGGCGTGCCCAACCGCTTCGCCTATTCCACCACCAAGGCCGCTGTCGTCGGCCTGACCAAGTCGGTGGCCGCCGATTATGTCGGCCTGGGCATCCGCTGCAACGCCATCTGCCCCGGCACGGTGGAAAGTCCGTCGCTGCAGGAGCGCATGCGGGCCCAGGGCGATTACGAGACCGCACGCGCCGCCTTCATCGCCCGCCAGCCGATGGGCCGGCTCGGAACGCCCGAGGAAATCGCCGATCTCGCGGTCTATCTGGCAAACGCCACCTACACTTCAGGACAGGCCTACGCCATCGATGGCGGCTGGACCATCTGACGAGAAGCACAGGAACAAGAACCGTGACCACAATCACCGGCCTCGAGACCCACGATCTCAGGTTCCCGACATCGCTGAGCCTCGACGGGTCGGATGCGATGAACCCGGACCCGGATTACTCGGCGGCCTATGTCGTGCTCAAGACCGATACCGAGGGTATGGACGGCCACGGCCTGACCTTCACCATCGGCCGCGGCAACGACATTTGCTGCGCCGCGATCGAAGCCATGCGCCATCTCGTCGTCGGCCTGGATCTCGCCTGGATCAGCCAGAACCCGGGCCGGTTCTGGCGGTATGTCACGTCCGATAGCCAGCTGCGCTGGATCGGTCCCGACAAGGGCGCCATCCACCTGGCGACCGGCGCCGTGGTCAACGCGGTCTGGGATCTGCTGGCCAAGCAGGCGGGCAAGCCGGTCTGGCGGCTCGTTGCCGACATGAGCCCAGAGCAGATCGTCGATATCGTCGATTTCCGTTATCTTACAGATGCCATCACCCGCGACGAGGCGCTGGAGATTCTTAGGCGCGCCGAACCGGGCAAGGCGGAGCGGATCGCGAGCCTTAAGGAGACCGGCTATCCCTGCTACACCACATCCGCCGGCTGGCTCGGCTACCCCGACGACAAGCTCCGCCGCCTGTGCCGCGAGGCGGTCGCCGCCGGCTACGATCACGTCAAGCTCAAGGTTGGCCGCGATCTCGAGGATGATATCCGGCGGCTGAGGATCGCCCGCGAGGAACTGGGGCCCGACCGTTTCCTGATGATCGACGCCAACCAGGTATGGGAGGTGGGCGAGGCCATCGACTGGATGAAGCAGCTCGCGTTCGCCAAACCGTTCTTCATCGAAGAACCGACCAGCCCGGACGACATCGCCGGCCACAAGGCCATCCGCGAGGCAATCGCGCCGGTGAAGGTGGCGACCGGCGAGATGTGCCAGAACCGCATCATCTTCAAGCAGATGATCGTCGGCGGCGCCATCGACGTGGTGCAGATCGATGCCTGCCGCATGGGCGGGCTCAACGAGGTGTTGGCGGTGCTGCTGATGGCAGCCAAATACGGATTGCCGGTCTGGCCGCATGCCGGCGGCGTGGGGCTGTGCGAATATGTCCAGCATCTCTCGATGATTGATTTTGTCGCCATATCCGGCACAATGGAGGGGCGGGTGATCGAATATGTCGATCATCTGCATGAGCATTTCCTTCACCCGTGCGTCATTCGCGATGCAGCCTACATGCCGCCCTCATCGCCCGGCTTCTCGATCGAGATGAAAGCCAGATCCATAAACGAGTACACCTTCACACCGTCACAGACTGCGGTCGCCTGACCGGCCTCCAAAGACACAAGGAACGAACATCATGAAACTGCTTCGCGTTGGCGCCCCCGGACAGGAAAAGCCCGCCCTTCTCGATGCCGATGGCAAGGCCCGCGATCTCTCCTCCGTCATCGGTGACATTGCCGGTAACGTGCTGCTGCCCGAAAGCCTGGCGAAGATCGCCGCAATCGATCCGGCCACCCTGCCGGTACTGGGCGAGGGCCGCATCGGCCCCTGTGTCGGCCAGGTCGGCAAGTTCATCTGCATCGGTCTGAACTATTCCGACCACGCCGCCGAAAGCGGCCTGGATGTGCCCAAGGAGCCGGTTATCTTCATGAAGGCGACCAGCGCCATCTGCGGCCCCAACGATACCGTTCTCATTCCGCGCAAGTCGGTCAAGACCGACTGGGAAGTCGAACTCGGCGTCATCATCGGCAAGGGCGGCGTCTATATCGACGAGGCCGACGCGCTTGATCACGTCGCCGGCTATTGCGTCGTCAACGATGTCTCCGAGCGCGAATTCCAGATCGAGCGCAGCGGCACCTGGGACAAGGGCAAGGGCTGCGACACCTTCGGTCCGATCGGCCCCTGGCTGGTCACCCGCGACGAGGTCGCCGATCCGCAGGACCTCAAGATGTGGCTTGAGGTCGACGGCCACCGCTTCCAGGACGGCTCCACCAGCACCATGGTCTTTGGCGTCAAGCATCTGGTCAGCTATGTCAGCCAGTTCATGAGCCTGCAGCCCGGCGACGTGATCTCCACCGGCACGCCGCCCGGCGTCGGCATGGGCCAGAAACCACCGACCTATCTCAAGGGCGGCGAGACCATCGAACTCGGCATCGAGGGCCTGGGCCAGCAGCGCCAGAAGGTCGGCAAGGCCTGAGCAAGGGCGTCCGACCGTGTGAAGCCCGCAAGAGCCATCCATGATGGGCGCCGGGGTTTTCCCGGCGCTTTTTTATGAGTTCGGGGTTGCGGCCCGCGCCAAACTGCCCGAAACATGGCCGCTGCTTTTTGCTTCTGGGGGGACATCTGCAATGACCGATTTCAACCTGCCTGCCGATGGCGT
>JAHJUC010000451.1 GCA_018829385.1 Alphaproteobacteria bacterium | reverse complement strand
TGTTTCGGTCTTGCCCGGCCGGCGGTGGATCGGGAGCGGCGCCTGGGCGCCTGCCTGCGCGGCAGCCGATCAGCTGTTGAGCGGAAACATAGAGAAATCAAACGACAAATCAATCTTCAGTCGATGCTGCTTTTTTCAACACATCGTCAAAACAAAAGGGCCCGGAAAACCGGGCCCTTTCTTCATGCTGAATCCGTGATCACTCGGCTGGAATGGACAGGGTTTCGCCTACCACGAGACCTTTCGCCTTAACCGCCGGGTTGGCATCGGCGATCTTGGTCCACATTGTGGCATCGCCATAATAGGTCTTGGCGAGATCCCACAGGTTGTCGCCAGCTGCGACAACGTGCTGCTTGCCGGCCATTTCCGCAGATTCGGCGGCCGGGGCCTCCTCGGAAATCATCGGAGCCGATGTGGTCAGGTCCTTGAAGCCGGGCAGCGGCTCGGGCACCTGGACTGCTTCGGCTGCAGGTGCGGCTTCTGCGGCCGGGGCGGCGGCTTCCATCGGCTTTTCCGCAGCCGCCATCACGCGGCCATCTGTGTACGGCGTGTAGGGGTTGTTCTTGGCAAGATAGTCGGCAACCACCTGTTCAAGGCCCGGACCGTAGTCATAGGCGTTCATGCCGGCTGTCTTGAAGATCGAGTAGCCGTCGCCGCCACCGCGCATATAGTTGTTGGTCGCGACCATGTAGACGGCTTCCGGGTCGATCGGCTCGAAGCCGTCGCCCTTCTTGACGTCCACCGAGACAATACGCGAGCCGGGTGCTGCGGACTTGTCGAAGGTGTAGCGAATACCGGCGACCTGGGGGAAACGGCCGGCGCCTTCCTCGATCTGGCCGACACCGTTCTCAAGTGCAGCCACGACATCGGAGCCCTTGAGTTCGAAGGTTGCCAGCGTGTTCTGGAATGGCAGGACCGTGAGCACCTCACCCATGCTGATTTCGCCGGCATCGATGGAAGCACGCAAGCCGCCGCCGTTCTGAATGACGATCGAAACGCCCTGGTTTGCCGTCCGGTCAAGCATGGCGTCGGCGACGAGGTTGCCCATCGAGCATTCGGTCGCCCGACAGACATCGCGTGAGCCTTCAATGATGTCCGTCGATTCCGAGACCATCTTGTTCTTGAGTTCTTCGATCGGCGCGCCAAGTTCCTTGACGCGGGCAGCGAAGGCCTCGTCCGGAGTTACGCTGGCGTCGAGCAGATGCGGCTCGCCTTCGGCGCTGGTGACCTTGCCGGCATCGTCGAATGTGACCTTCACCTCACCAAGATATTTCGAATAGGCGTAGGCCTGAACGATGGGAACGGCGACGCCGGACGGGTTGTTCACCATTGTCGGGTAGGGGCCGGCGGCATTTTCGTCGGTGTTTGACAGCAGCGTGTGGCTGTGGCCGCCAACGATGACATCGATGCCGTCTACCTGGGCGGCAATCTGCTGATCCTTGGAGAGACCCACATGGGAAACCAGCACGATCTTGTTGATGCCCTCTTGCTCAATCTGGCTGACGGCGCCCTTGAGATAGTCGATTTCGTCCAGGATCAGAACGGTTGGGCCGGGCGAGGAGGTTTCGACGGTATCGGCGGCAAGCACGGAGAGCAGTGCGATCTTCTCGCCGCCGACTTCCTTGATGATATAAGGCTTGATGCGGTCTCCGAGCACCGAATTGGCGCCGCTGATGGTGTTGCCGGAGATGACCGGGAACTCGACCATGTCGATGAAATCACGCAGAGTCTCCGGGCCGTCATCGAACTCATGGTTGCCGACGGCCATGGCGTCAAAGCCGATGCCATTCATGAATTCGGCAGCGGCCATGCCCTTGTAGGTCGAATAGAACAGCGACCCCTGGAACTGGTCTCCGGCATCAAGCACCAGCACATTGGCGCCTTCGTCGGTCAGTGCGCTGCGGCGCTCGTCGATCTTGGTCTTGACGCGCGCGATGCCGCCGAAGCACTTGCCTTCGCCCTCGTCTTCGCCCGAGCATGTGGAATCAAATCTGTTGATGGATTCGATGCGCGAATGCAGATCATTGATGTGCAGGATACTCAAGGTGTAGTCGGCCAATGCCGCGCCCGCGGTCAGTCCGAGGACCGATGCGGTCAAAAACGCACGCTTGATGAATTTGTTCATGGAATAGCTCCCTGTTTCGCTGCTCACGGCGTGCCAGAGCCGGTCTTTGCGGACGCTCACGGCAGGCTTGACAGGATGGTTTCACTAACGGCGGGGAACTTCAAGTGCCGGATATCGCCGGGGCGAAATTTCGGCTGTATTCAAGTGGTGTAATCCCGCTCGTCGGCAATCACCTTGCCGTCATTGGGCAGGCTTGAAGGGGCGACGATTTCCACCGTTCCGCGCAACTTGGCGATGGCTGTCAATGTTGCCTCGATATCCCCGGCCACGGGCGCGGCGCCGGCTGCCGGCTCCACCTTCAGGGTCATTACATCGGCATCATTGGAGCGGCCGACGACCAGGCGCGCCCGGCCAATCTCGGGATGCGCCTTGAGGATTTCGGCAACCTGCTTGGGGTCAACGAACATGCCCTTGATCTTGGTGCGCTGGTCGGCGCGGCCCATCCAGCCCTGGATACGGGGAGCCGTCCTGCCGCAAGGCGACAGGCCAGGCAGGATCGCCGACAGATCGCCGGTGCCGAAACGAACCAGCGGGTATCCGGGATTGAGGGTGGTCACCACGAGCTCGCCGACCTCGCCCTCGGGTACCGGGTCGCTTGTGCCGGGACGGACGATCTCGACGATCATGTTCTCGTTGACGATCATGCCCGGATGCGGCGCGCCATTGGCGTCGGCGCTCTCATAGGCGATCACGCCAAGATCAGCGGTGGCGTAGCTCTGAAGCACCGAGACCCCGCGATCTGCGTAATACTGACGCAGCGAGGGAAACAACGCGCCGCCCGAGACCAGCGCACGCTTGATGGACGAGAGATCGCTGCCCAGCTCGTCGGCCTTTTCGAGGATGGTCTTGAGGTAATCCGGCGTTCCGGTGAAGCCCGAAGGTTTCAGTCTCCTAGCCGCGTCAACCTGGGCTTCGGTGTTGCCGATGCCCGCGGGAAACACCAGACAGCCCAGAGCGCGTGCGCCCTCGTCGAGAATGAAGCCGCCAGGGGTCATGTGATAGGCAAGGCTGTTGTGGACCAGGTCACCGGAACGAAACCCCGCGGCGAACAGGGCGCGGGCAGAGGCCCAGGGGTCGATGCCAAGGCCTTGTGGTTCCCAGACCGGGCCGGGGGACATGAAGACACGGTTGCCCTTGAGCGCATCGGGATCGGCCAGGCCGCCAAACGGCGGATTGGCCTCCTGCATCTCAATCAGGTCCGGCTTGCGCAGGACCGGAAGCGTCGCCAGGGCCGCACGATCGACAAGACTTGCGGGATCAGGGTGGCCGAGCCAGGCATCAAGCGCGGGAAGCCGCTTGAGACTGCGGCTCAACAACTCTTTCAGGCCCTCGAAAACCTGCTGCTCGCGGATTTCGGGCGCACGCGTCTCGCGATCATCGAAATGGCTGGTCATGACAAAGGCCTGTGCTTGCTTAGATGCGACGTACCAGGGTGAACTGGGCACCTGTGGACGAGGTGCAGTTGAGCTGGGACTGGGAAGCAAGTGCGCAGTTGACCCGCGAGGTCGTCTGGCGCAGCAGCGACGTCAGCTCGATTTCGACGATCTGATCCGACACGTAGCGATAGGACCCCTCCGCCAACAGGGAGTTGGTGTCGGTGGTGCGGGTTTCGAAACGGCCATTGTAGAAGCTGGATATGATGCCGTTGGGATCGGTCCACTGGCCATCAATCCCCTGCGGCTGCACTTCCACGGGACGGGGCTGATAGGTTGTCGACTGACAAGCAGCCAGCAACCCGGCAAGCGCGCCAACGGCGATGATGCGATGTAGGTTCATGGTCCGGTGTTCCCCTCGAGCCGTCATCAATATGATTCCATATATGAAAGAATGCAGCGCCGGCGTGTTGAAAGCAAGGCAGCAACTTGCCGGCCGGCCTTGCGGCCCGGCCGGCAGTCGATGCCGATCACGATTCTAGTGCACCAGGACGTTGCGGAACTGCCAGGGATCGCTCTTGTCGATGTCTTCCGGGAAAAGGCCCGGGCGGCCATCAAGCGGGGTCCAGTCGGTGTAGTGGCCTTCGATCGGGCCGAGATAGGGCGTCTGGACCTCGAGGCAGCGCCTGTAATCGATCTCGTCGGCCTCGACGATGCCGGCCTGCGGGTTTTCCAGCGCCCAGACCATGCCGGCGAGCACGGCCGAGGTTACCTGCATGCCCGTGGCGTTCTGATAGGGGGCGAGGCGGCGGGTTTCCTCCAGCGAAAGGCGCGAACCATACCAATAGGCGTTCTTGTCGTGGCCATAGAGCAGCACGCCGAGCTCATCGAGACCCTCGACCAGCTCGTTCTCGTCGAGCACGTGCAGGATCGGCTGGGCGTTGCCGCCATTGCCGAACATCTCGTGCAGCGACAGCACGGCGTCATTGGCCGGATGATAGGCATAATGGCAGGTCGGGCGGTAGGTGACGTCGCCGTCCTTGTTCCTGACGGTGAAATAGTCGGCAATCGAGATCGACTCGTTGTGGGTGACGAGGAAGCCATATTGCGGGCCGGGGGTCGGGCACCAGGTGCGAACCCGGGTGTTTGCGCCAGGCTGCTCGAGATAGATCGCAGCCTTGCAGCCCTTCTTGTGCTTCTTCGCGTTCTTCGGCATCCAGTTTTCATGGGTGCCCCAGCCGAGTTCGGCGGGCTGCAGGCCCTCGGAAATGAAGCCCTCCACCGACCAGGTGTTCCAGAAGACGTTGAGCGGCTTGGGGGTCTTGGTCAGCTGGGTATCGCGCTCGGCAATGTGGACGCCCTTGACGCCGACCTTCTTCATCAGCCTGGCCCAGCCTTCACGGTCGTGCTGGTCGGGTTCCTCGAACTTGATGTCGAGGTCATTGGCGAGGTTGACCAGCGCCTGCTTGACGAACCAGGAGACCATGCCGGGATTGGCGCCGCAGGTCGAGATGGCAGTCGTGCCGCCGGGATTCTTCTTCTTCTCGTGGCGCATGGTCTCGCGCAGCGCATAATTGGTACGCTCGGAATTCTTCATGTTCTTGTCGAAGTAGAAGCCGAGCCACGGCTCGACCACGGTGTCGATGTAGAGAACATCGAGTTTGCGGCACAGCTTCATCAGATCGACAGAACCGGTGTCGACGGAGAGGTTGACGCAGAAGCCCTGGCCGCCGCCTTCGGTGAGAAGCGGCTTGAGCAGCTCCTTGTAATTGTCTTTGGTCACATGCGCCTTGATGTGCCGGATGCCGTGCTTGGCGAGGATCTCCATGTCGGCGGCATCGTCGCGCGGGTCGATCACAACCATGCGGCTCTTGTCGAACTTGAAGTGACGTTCGATGAGCGGAAGGGTACCTCGACCGATGGAGCCGAAACCGATCATCACGATCGGGCCGGTGATTTCCCCGTAAACCGGATAATCCTCATGGGACATGTCATTCGCTCCAAAAAAATGGCGCTGCAGCCGTCTGCGGCGATTGCGGCGGCTAAACCATACTTCTCTGTTACAATAAAGCGAAATCAGACGGGTCAGCCGTCCATGGCATCCAGCTCGTCGATCAATCCCTCTATCATCGAAAGACCCTGGTTCCAGAAACCGGGATCCGATGCATCAAGTCCGAACGGCGCGAGAAGTTCCGAATGGTGCTTGGTGCCGCCGGCCTTGAGCATGTCGAAATAGCGCTCGCGGAACCCGTCGGGGGTTTTTTCGTAGACCGAGTAAAGCGAGTTCACCAGGCAATCCCCGAATGCGTAGGCGTAGACGTAGAACGGCGAATGGATGAAATGCGGGATGTAGGCCCAGAAGGTCTCGTAGCCTTCCGACAGGTTGACCGCCGGACCGAGGCTTTCCGATTGCACGTCCAGCCAGAGCTTACCAAGTTGCTCCGACGTCAGTTCCCCTTCGCGGCGCGCGGTGTGCACCCGACGTTCGAATTCGTAGAAGGCGATCTGGCGGACCACGGTGTTGATCATGTCCTCGACCTTCTGGGCGAGCATCGCCTTGCGCTCGCGGCGGTCGCTGGTGCGTTCGAGCAGGGCGCGGAAGGTCAGCATTTCGCCGAACACCGAGGCGGTCTCGGCCAGGGTGAGCGGCGTTGACGACATCAGCGCGCCCTGGGCGCCCGCCAGCACCTGATGAACCCCGTGGCCCAGCTCGTGCGCCAGCGTCATCACGTCGCGGGGCTTGCCGAGATAATTAACCAACACATAGGGATGAACGGAGGGCACCGTCGGATGGGCGAATGCCCCCGACATCTTTCCCGGGCGGCTCGGCGCGTCGATCCAGCTGCGATCAAAGAAGCGGCGGGCGATGTCTGCCATTTCCGGCGCAAAGCCGTGATAGGCCGACAGGACCGTGTTCTTGGCTTCGTCCCATGCGATGGTTTCGCGCGGCGTTTCCGGCAAGGGGGCATTGCGGTCCCAGAATTCCAGCTTCTCCAGTCCAAGCCAGCGGGCTTTCATGGCGTAATAGCGATGCGACAGCCGCGGGCTGGCTTCGCGGACGGCCTGGGCGAGGGCGTCTACGACGGGCCGCTCAACCCGGTTGGCCAGGTGACGGCTGTCGGCGATGTCCTCGAAGCCGCGCCAGCGGTCGGAAATTTCCTTGTCCTTGGCGAGCGTGTTGGTGATCAGGGTGAAGGTGCGCAAATTTTCCTTGAAAGTGGCGGCCAGCGCCAGGCCGGCCTTCTTCCGCTTTGCGCCATCGGCATCCTGCAGCAGCGACAGGGTGACCTCGAGCGGCAGCGGTTCATCATCGATGGTGAATTCGAGGCTGCTCATGGTTTCATCGAACAGCCGGTTCCATGCGGCATGCCCGGTCATCGATTTCTCGTGGAAAAGCTGCTCGATCCGGTCTTCGAGCTGGTAGGGCCGGTCCAGCCTGAGATCATGGATCCAGGGGGTGTAGCGGGCGGCGCGAGGATCCCGGTTCAGGCTTTCCTCGATCAGGGCATCATCGATCCGGTTGAGTTCGAGCGCGAAGAACAGAAGATGCGCGGAGATGTCGGTCATCGCACTCTGCACGTCGCCATAGAACTTGGCGATCGCCGGGTCGGAGGTGTTGGTGAAGTAGGCAAGACCTGCATAGGAGATGATCCGGCCCATCAATTCCTCGAGCTTTTCGTAGGTTTCGATTGCTGCACCGAGCCCTTCATCGCCGGTGCTGCCGGCGGCTTCGGCGATCCGGCCTTTCCAGCGGGTTTCGAAGCCTTCCGCACCTGTGCGCGCGGCGGCGAGATCGGCCTTGAATTCGGGCGCCTCGGGGCCTGAATAGAGGTCGCCGAGATTCCAGCCCGGCAGGTTGCCGAGAGCAGCATCGGCTCCCCGGGCCGTTGCGGGCGCACGGACCGGCGCATGGTCCAGAATCGATTTCGGCATCAGGGCACTCACTTTCATCTTCGGAACCGGGACTCAAAGGGGACGGCTGGGTGACACCCGGTTTTACCGGCAGCGACGATTAAAATGCAAACATTTCTCGAAATCCGATTTTCAGCCTTTGCTGTCACTCTCGGGCAATGGTCAGATCCCTTCATGATGCCACCGGGAACGAGGAAACAAGATCCGTGTCCAAACGAATTTTGATTGTTGATGACGACCCGGTTCAACGCCGATTGCTCAAGGCGGCTGCGGAAAAAGCCGGCTACGACGTCGAGTTGTTGACCGAGGGGCGGTCGGCGCTTGCGTGCCTGATCGAACCGGAACACGGCTTTGCCGCGGTCGTGCTTGATCTCATGATGCCGGAAATGGGTGGACTGGAAGTGCTCGAACGGCTTTCCGCCGCGGGCAGCACAACGCCGGTCATCGTGCAGACCGGGCAGGGCGGCATCGAGACCGTGGTCAAGGCAATGCGCGCCGGTGCTTTCGATTTCGTCGTCAAGCCTGTGTCGCCGGAACGCCTCGCGCTGGCGCTCGGCAACGCGCTCAAGGCTTCGCGCATCAATTCGGTGCCGATGCCTTCGGTGCGGCACACGGGCTTCAACGGCATTGTGGCGGCCAGTCCTGCCATGGAACGGGTGATCTCGCTCGGCCGCCGCGCCGCGGCATCGACCATTCCGGTGGTGCTTGAAGGCGAGTCCGGCGTTGGCAAGGAAATGATCGCCCACGCCGTCCAGGCCGAAAGCGGACGGCGCAACAAACCGTTTGTCACCGTCAATTGCGGGGCTATTCCCGAGAACCTGGTCGAGAGCATTCTGTTCGGCCATGAAAAGGGAGCCTTCACCGGCGCCACGGAACGGCATGCCGGCAAGTTCGTCGAGGCCGATGGCGGGACGCTGTTCCTGGACGAAGTCGGCGAGCTGCCACTTGACGTCCAGGTCAAGCTGTTGCGCGCCGTGCAGATGGGCGAAATTGAAACCGTGGGCTCACGGATGCCCAGGAAGGTGGATATCCGGCTGATTTCCGCCACCAACAAGGACCTGATCGAGGAGGTCAAGGCCGGCCGGTTCCGCGAGGATCTGTACTACAGGCTCAATGTGTTCCCGATCCACGTCCCGGCCCTGCGCAAGCGCAAGGAAGACATTCCGCAACTGGTGCGCCACTTCACCGAGCGGTATGCCGGTGTCATCGGCGGACGACGCATTCGCAGCATCGCGCCCGATGCGATGGCGCTGCTGACCGCCCATGACTGGCCAGGAAACATCCGCGAGCTGGAGAACGCGATTCACAGGGCAATCGTGCTTTGCGACGGCGACACGCTGACCATCGACCTATTCCCGCAGATCGCCGCGCAGATACCTGGCTACAGTCTTGAGGCCACGGGGCCTGACAGGGAAGCTGTGGCCGGCTCGGGGCACGAGCCGGAGGCGCTCGACCTGACGCCGCAACCAGCCATTTCAGTCAAGGATCCGGTTGCGTATCCCGAGATCAGCGAGCCGATCATTCCCGCCGACAGCGGCATGCCCGCGGTCAACGCGGTGACGCCGGAAGGGGAGGTGCGCCGGCTTGCCGAGGTTGAGGAGGAACTGATCCGCTTCGCGTTGTCCTTCTATCGTGGCCAGATGAGCGAAGTCGCCCGCAGGCTCGGGATCGGCCGCTCGACGCTGTACCGGAAACTGAAGGACTACGCGATCAATCCGGACGATCCTGACCAGGAGGCCGCGTAAAACAGCATTTTCATCCCGTGGTGAAAATAATGTTGCCGGTTTGATCTGTTTCATTCCCTGTTAAGTGATCATTCACTATAAGTGTCCCTGCAGCGATGCGTGGCAGCGGTTGCCATTGTGTCACCGCATTTGATCACCAAATGGTGATCTGTAACGGTTTTCCGGCGCCCGGGGACAGCATTGGCGACATTGAACACAGTTTCAGTCCTGACACAGGCCACTTGGTGCACCGGTGTGCAAATCTGGCACATGACGCGTATTGCCGTGGCACGGGTGGTTCTGCTGGCGATCATCGCGGTCTCTGCGGGTTTCGCGGCGGCGCCGGATGCCTATGCGGAAACACGGTCGCTCAAGCTTTATTACCTTCATACCAAGGAAAAGGCCGAGATCGTTTTCAAGCGCAATGGCCAGTACGACAAGGCCGGCCTGAACAAGCTCAACCGTTTCCTTCGGGACTGGCGGCGCAACGAGCCGACCAACATGGACCCTCGCCTGTTCGATCTGGTCTGGGAAGTCTACAGACAGGTAGGCGCGCGGGACTATATCAATGTGGTTTCGGCCTACCGGTCACCCGCGACCAACGACATGCTGCGGCGGACCCGCGGCGGCCAGGCCAAGAAAAGCCAGCACATGCTAGGCAAGGCAATGGATTTCTATATTCCCGGCGTCAAGCTGAGCAAGCTTCGCGCCACGGCCATGAAGCTGCAAGGCGGCGGTGTCGGCTACTATCCGAAATCCGGGTCGCCCTTCGTGCATCTCGATGTTGCCAGCGTGCGCGCCTGGCCGCGGATGAGCCGGCAGGAACTGGTCAGCCTTTTCCCGGACGGCAAGACGCTGCATCTGCCGCCGGATGGCAAGCCGCTCCCGGGCTATCAGACCGCGCTGGCGGATTACAAGCGGCGCGGCGGAGCAATCGTCTCTTCCAGCGGTGGCAATGCCGGCTCTGACAACAACACCAAACGCTCTGGCGGAGGATTGCTGGCGGCCCTGTTCGGCGGCGGCGACGAGGATGAGGAGCCGGAAGCAATCGCGGCGGCGCCAAAACCGGTGCCTGCACCACCACAGACGCAAATCGCGGCACTGCCGGGTGTTCTGGATGCTCCGGCGGAAGTGGCGCCCACAGCCGTCGAGACGGCCCTGGCCTTGCCGGCCCAGCCACCTATCCCGGTGGCGCGCCCGGTGATCGAACAGCCGCAGCCGGTGGTGGTGGCAGCGCTTGCACCACCTGAGCCGGTCTTGCCGGCGCAAAGCGAAATCAATGCGTTTGCCGCAGCCGCAAATGCCGATGTCGCGACACAGCAACCGGCGCAGATTGATCTGGCGAGCATTCGCGCGCCGATTCCGCAATTGCTGGCCGAACGGGCAATCGCGCCGAAACCTGCTGCTCCAGAACCTGTTGCCGATGTCGCGGCCGTCGAGTTGGCCGCGCTTCCGGTCCCCAGCCTGATAAAGGCGCGGATGCAGATCGATACGTCGGAACAGCCCGCACAAGACCAGGAGATCGCCGCGGCACTGGTCGACCGGGCGGCCGAGGCTGCACCGGCCCTGACTTCGCCGGTCCCTGCCGAAGCAGGTGCACGCCTGCCATCCGCCGAGGATTTCATTCCGCTGCCGATACGCCGACCAGGGGATCGCGCAAGCGACCGGGCTCCGGCGGCTGCACCGCGCGAAGTCGAAATGGCATCGCTGGCC
>JAHJUC010000450.1 GCA_018829385.1 Alphaproteobacteria bacterium | reverse complement strand
GTCTCCTGCCAGTCCGGCGTGTCCACCACCCGCGAAGCCATGTTGGCGGCCGCCGATGAAGCGCTCTACGAAGCCAAGAACCGCGGCCGCAACCGTGTCTGCGTCTACCGGGGATCGGGCGAGGAACAGGACAAGGTGCTGTCGTTCGACGCGGCAAAGCAGGCTTGAGGCGCAAGGCAGGTTGATTGCGTTGTTCGAGTAACAACACCGCCGCCTGCTTGACAGTCGCCCTTGCCTTGCCGCGCGCCGTCCTCAATCCCGCCCGGCCTTCAGGATGGCTGCCGCCAGCGCGTCCGGATCGGTAAAGCAGAGTTCATGGCTGCCGGGAATCTGCACCAGCCGGAACAGACCGAGTTTTTCCGATAGCCGCGGATGCCAGCCCAGGCTCTGCGGCAAGGCCGTATCCTCGGTGCAGTTGATGTAGGATTTGGCGATCTCCATCTCGGCCGGGCTTTTCGTGAGACGGATCTTGTCGGTAAAGGTCGCATAGGGATGTGGATTGAGCTTGTTGAATGCCGCCTCGGCGTCTTCACCGCTTCCGTCATTCATGAACGCCTCGCGCCAGATCGGATAGGGCAGCATCACGCTGTTGTCAGGGCTGGCGGAGCTGACCGCGTCGAACAGCCCGACATAAAGCGGTGGCACCATGTCGTTGAGGCATTCGCCGTCATTGGGCACGAAGGCGTTCCAGTAGACCAGCCGCCGGATGCGGCCTGGCACGCGGTCGGCGGCGCCGGTGATCACCATGCCGCCATAGGAATGCCCGACCAGGACAATGTCATTGAGATCATTGTCCTCAAGGTAGCCCACCAGCGAAGCGATCGCCGCATCGAGCCCGAGCGTACGTGGATCGCCCGCGCGGTTGCCGGCCAGCGTCGGGCAGTGCACAACGTGCCCTGCCGCCCGGATCGGTGCCGCCACCGCCTCGAACAACTCTCCGGTGTGCCATGCGCCATGAACCAGAACATAGGTCGCCATTTCAAATTCCTCCCTTTGGCGTTAGGATCCCGACGCTAGACAGGCGGGAAATGCGCGACAATGGATCAGGGTGAACAGACATGGTCTGAGACTGCACCGGTGGTGCGCCCGCAGGTCTGGCGGACCACGGATGTCGCTGCCTGCGATGCTTTCGACTATTACCGCGAAGGCATCTGTTCGGCCTTCATGCCGCTCAGGCCCGAGCTCGACCGGTCGCTCAGGCACAGCTTCCGCGCCACCCATTATGCCTATGGCATCGGCGCCGGCACCCTCAACCTCGTCACCGCGCAATCGCATCTGGTGCAAAAGGGCCGGGCCGAGATCGCCGCCTCGTCGGAGGATTGTTACTATCTGAATTTCCAGATGGCCGGCGAGTGCCGGATCGCACAGAACGGCGCGGACATCGTGCTCGGCCCCGGCGATGTCGGCCTGTTCGACAGCTCCCGCAGCTTCAGCCTGCACCATGAGCGCTTTCCCGAACTGAAGGTCGCCTCGCTGATGCTGCCCAAGCACAGCTTTGGGAATTATAGCCCGAACCCGCAACAGCGCACGCCGGAGCTCCTCTCGCGCCACCCGGTCTATGGACGGCTGATCGCCGAAGCCATGCAGACGCTGGTGGAAACGGCAGCCGCAGGCACCCATGCCGACCTTGAAGACCTGCAGATGCTGATTGCCTCGCTCGTGGAACTGGCAGGCCGCCCCGCCTCCGGCCCGGACAGTGCAAGCATCAGGTCAGGTTTGGGCACCCGCACCAACACCCCTTCCGATGAAGGTGCACGCAGGGCCGCGCAATTGCTCAGGATCAAGCGCATCATCCGCGCCCGCTGCACCACACCGGGCTATTCCGCTGCGGCCTGCGCCGCCGAGGCCGGTCTGTCGGAACGCTACATCCATCGCCTGTTTGCCGGTGACGAGGACAGGTTCGGCACGTACCTGATCAATCAGCGCCTGAACGCAGCAACCGGCATGCTGCGCCACCCCGGCTCCGCCCATCTGCCGCTCGCCACAATCGCCCACGAAACCGGCTTCGCCGACCCCTCCCACTTCACCCGCGCCTTCCGTGCCCGCTACGGCATGACCCCGGGAGACTGGCGCCGGAGGGGGTGAAGAGGGGCTTGGGCAAGTGGGGATCTGGTAGGCCTGGAGGGATTCGAACCCCCAACCAAGCGGTTATGAGCCGCCGGCTCTAACCGTTGAGCTACAGGCCTTCCTTGCCGCTGCGGCGCTTTGTATTGGCCTTGTTGCGGGCGGGAACACCGCCGGTTGCAAGGCCGGACGCGCCGTCCGGATGCTCGCCGGTTTAGCCCAAAACAGATGCCTTCACAAGCCGTTGCCGGCGCGGGCCCACAGCTGCCCGCATGCGGAAGCCGGCGATCGGCCGGCCGGTGCGCCGGGGCGTCAGCGCATCGGAAGTCCGCCGCCGCAATGCGTCCACATTCGCTCGCCATTAGATCCAGGTCGGGACACTTGAAATGATGCATGTACGTTGCCGCGCAAATGGATAGATTTGACGGCGACAGGCATCTGAAACCAGATCGGAGATTTTCCATGACCTCATCGTTTACCGCCCGCAGCCGCATGCTCGCCGCCGGCGCGCTGTCCGCCGTAATGCTCGCCGCATCCGCCCCGGCATTTGCCGACGAGGCCAGGACGCCCGAGCCCGGCGTGATTTCCGTGTCCGGCGAAGGCGTGGCGGCAGTGGCGCCCGACATGGCGGTGATCTCGCTCACCGTGTTGCGCGAGGCCGAGACGGCGCGCGAGGCGCTCGACGCCAACAACGCGGCGATGAGCGATGTGCTGGCCGCGATGAAGGCCGAGGGCATTGCCGAACGCGACCTGCAGACCGGCGCCTTCTCGGTGCAGCCGCGCTGGGTCTACCCCGACAACAAGGACGGCGAGACCCGCGAGCCGCGGATCGTCGGCTACACCGTCAACAACACGCTGACCGTGCGCATCCGCGATCTGAGCCGGCTCGGCGCCATTCTCGACAGCTCCGTCAGCCTCGGCGTCAACCAGGGCGGCGACATCGTCTTCACCAATGACGACCAGGACAAGGTCCGCGAGGTGGCCCGTCTCGACGCCGTCGCCAAGGCCAAGGCCAAGGCCGAGGCCATGACCGCAGCACTCGGCGTTTCGCTCGGCCGCATCACGCAAGTTTCGGAGAATTCCTACGCCGCCCCGCCGATGCCGATGGCCCGCGCCGAAATGGCGATGATGGCCAAGGCGGCGGATTCGGTTCCCGTCGCCTCCGGCGAGAACGAGTACCGCGTCACCGTCAACGTCACCTGGGAAATCGCCCAGTAGGCCGATACAAGCAGTCTACTTCGAAAACGCGATCCGCGGACAAACGGATCTGAGACAACGCGAAAACCCCGGGATGTCGCCATCCCGGGGTTTTGTGTGTCAGGCTGTCCGTCCAGCCTAGCGGCGGAAGCCGATGACCGGGCAATGGCGCTCGTTGGCGAAGATCACCCGGACCGGGCGGTGATGGCGGAAGCCTTCGACGACGACCCGGCGCTCGCCGGCGCGGACCACATCGGCGCGGCGGACGCCCATGTCGCGGGCCTTGTCGATGGCGATATCGGGCCGGCAGACATCGCGGTGACCGCCAAAGCCGTCCCGGCCGCCGCGGCCGCCATGGTCGCGTCCACCGCGGCGGTCGTAATCTCCTCCACCGCGGCGGTCGTTATCGCGGATGACAATGCCGCCGGAGGGACCGCCGATGGAGAATTCAAAGCCGATGCCGCCGGCATTGGCGGCAGGAGCGGAGGCGGCGACGCCGGCGGTGGCGACGACGAGGGCGGCAAGCGTGGTGCGAAGGAAGCGGTTCATGACGGTATCTCCTGGGGTGGCGACATGGCGCCTGGGCTGGTGGTGTCTGTCTCGACCGGCTGCTCCGTTCGATTGATATGACACTAGTCCCGTCCACCTGAACCGAACCGGAACCACCCGTTCATGCGCGGTTCACGCTGGCTCC
>JAHJUC010000449.1 GCA_018829385.1 Alphaproteobacteria bacterium | reverse complement strand
GGTGTTCACCGTCGAGCCCGGCCTTTACCGGCCGAACGATATCGGTGTGCGTATCGAGGACAACGTGGTCGTGACCGAGACCGGCCACGACTGCCTTACCCAATTCAACAGGGAGATCATGACCCTTGCTTGACCAAACTTCTCCTCTCCAGCGCTTCGACGCTGTCGTCCGCACGGACAAATGGACGAGCCTGTTCCCGGCACTTGACGAGCTGTGCCAGGCTTCGATCGGACACAGACTGTTCTCATGCTCCGTGTTCCGGATGAGCGGACCCGAAAGCGGCCTTGCCTCCCGTGTCTACACCAGCGATCCCGAAAGCTATCCGCTCTCGAGCCTGAAAACCATCGTGCCGAACCGCTGGACGGAACAGGTCATCGTCCGCCGCGAGACATTTGTCGCGAATTCGGTCGATGGCTTCTCCGACGTGTTCCCCGACCACGCCTTCATTGCATCGCTCGGACTTGGATCGGTGATCAATCTGCCGGTGGTCTTTCGCGGCAACTTCATCGGCACCGTCAACATGCTGCACGAGGCGGGCTATTACACCCAGGAACGCGTCGAGCGCGCCAAACAGCTTGCCATCCCTGCGCTGCTTGCTTTCGAGGTCTCGCCGGAGGCTGCGGTATGAGCGTTCTTGGAGGCCTGTCAGATCTTCTCTGATGGCTCCTGTTGCCGCATTCGATGTTCGCCGACGGCGCAAGTCGGGTTGCATTGCTTCAGGTCAGCACGCCGTTCGGCAGTCCGAGGCATGCTTCGAAAGCTCTTCAGCCGTGTCGCGATATTTCTTGGCGGTCTTGCCAGGCAGCGGCCTCGCGTTGTTGCCACGCGCGAACTTCCGCGCGAAATCGATTTGGTTCTGGTCGTCGCGGGTGGCGATCTGCTGCGCGGTCAATGGGTAGGGCAGGGGCTTTGCCTTCTCACCTGACGCGAGTGCGTATTGTCCGGCGGGCCTTTCCGATCTCCTGCTGGTTTCATGAGACGGCTGTTGCGTGGTTTCGCAAAGCTACGCGCTTGTCACCGCCAAGCTGGGTTTCAAACTCCCGCTTGCCGTCCAGATATGGCCGCAAGTGCTCAGGCACGACGTCCGGTTTGTGACGTCACTTCGGATCAAAGCCGTTGCAAGCAAACGGGTTTCAATGATTTCAACGGGATAAAATGGTGGGCGATGAGAGACTCGAATTTTCATTTCTCTCATAATATTGGAGGTTAAGTTTCTGTATTTAAATATATATTATGCATTCCGAATATTCTGATTTGTGACATTGTGACGGGCTCATTTTTGTGACCTTTCTGTTGGTCGCTTCATTGGTTTCGGCTCTGCGATGCCCTGACGCCATCGCGGCTCTAACCCGTCCGGGACCGAATCAGCTGCAGTGTGCCTCTCAGGAGCGCGATGCCTCATCTGCGGATCAGCAATATCGACAGTATTGTCAGAAATCTACCGGTTCCAGTGCCAGGATATCCCCTGGTCGAACCTCATCGACATCGGCGGGCACTGTCGCAATCGCTCGCGCGATAGCGAACGGCAGAAGGCTGGCGGATGCCCCTCTGCCGAGACGCTCGATCACGGGGCGGCCGTATTCATCGGTTCGGGACCATGAAACCGGAAGGAACTCGGTGCTGCCGGGCCTGCATGTGTAATGGAAGTCCGCGACGCCTTTGAGACCGCCTTCCACTCTCGGCTCAAGGCCGCCGGTCTTGCGGATTGCCGGCCAGGCAATCTGCATGAATGTAATCGCACAGGCATATGGGTTTCCCGGAAGTCCGAAATACTGTGCCGACCCCACTCGGCCCACCGTCACCGGTTTGCCCGGACGCATAGCAACCTTGAGCACATCAAGGTCCGCCGCTTCACGCTGCAACACGTCAAGCATGTGATCCTCCTCGCCAACAGAGACCCCACCGGTGGTAATGACGATGTCGCACCGGCTCGCGGCCCGGCGGACAGCGGATTGTATTTTCCGGGGGTCGTCGGACTGAATCCCGTAATCGACGATCTCGATCCATGGACGGTCGAGCCTGGCCTTGAGATAGGTTCGGTTCGAATTGTAAATCTGTCCGGGTGCCAGTCGTGCTCCGGGTTCCACAAGCTCGTTGCCTGTGGAGATCAGTCCTATGCGAACCTTCGTGAAGACCTCCACGCTGGCGCAGCCGCAGGCGGCAAGCAAAGCCAGATGGCGCGCGGTAATCAGTTCCTCCCGCTTGAGCAGGGTG
>JAHJUC010000448.1 GCA_018829385.1 Alphaproteobacteria bacterium | reverse complement strand
GCCATCGAAGACGCCGGATTCGATAGCTTGGCGGTCCGGACAGCATGCCATTCCGTCGGCACCCGCGAGCATGAACGCGAAGCCCGGGGGGATCCCGGCGGGTGGATTGTCCGGATCCGGAACCTTGATCAGGTTCTCCGGCTTGCGAAGGAACGGAAATCGATAGCCGGATTCAGGCTTGTCGCTGACGGCGACTTCCGGCTCATAATAGCCCGTAACCAGTCCACTCCCGCCGTCCGGCCTGACCTGCACCGGCCGGAACCAGGTTTCAAAGAAGGAACGGGCCTCGGCATCCGATGGATAGCCGGATTCAGATTCGGATACGGCCAGCGCGGCGGCATAGGCAGGTTTGAAATCCGCAGCACCGAGACCGAGCGATCCAGTGCGGTAGGGTCTGGTTTGGGTCGCATGAAGCGCCGAGCGGCGAAAGGCGGCGAAAGCCGCCGCCGGGCTGTCTTCCGCCCAACCGGGAAGGGTCGAGAAGTCTTCCCGGTCAAGCGACAGACCCATTACTGATCGGCTTCCGTCGCAATCAAACGCCAGTTGGGATCACGCGAGCGGGTGTCGCGGGCAAAGGTCCAGACATCATTGACATCGGTTACCTCGACAAGATCGCCTTCAATGACCTGTCCGTCCTTGTCGAGAGTGGCCGAAATCAGCTGGCTGATGATCCGGACGGTGATATTGGCTTCCGTGCCCTTCATCTCGGCCTGAATGATCGAGGCCTTCTCGATGCCGACGAAGTTGGACCGGACCGTTTCGCCCCTGGCTTCGCGCTCTTCGATGGCAGCGACAAAGCCATCAAAGACCTCGCGCGACAACAGACCCTTCAAGGTCTTGCGGTCACCTTCGGCGTAGGCCGAGACGATCATCTCGTAGGCGCTGCCGGCGCCACCGACAAATTCGGTGGGAACAAAGGATGGATCGGCGGTCACAACGTCGCGCAGGCCCTTGTTCAGCTCCGTACCCGGTTCCGCATAGGCATCGACGGCGGCAAAGGTATCAGGCTCCTGGTTTTCCCGGCCCCGGCGCGGCAACGTCACCACCTTGGGATCATCCAGCCCTTCAGGGGTCTGATCCCGGCGGGCCATCTGGTCCTGCGGCGGGCGTTCGTGGCCGGTCCGTTTGCCAAGCACCGACCTGAGCTGGATGAATATGATCACCGCCGCCACAAAAAAGAAGAACGTCACAAAATCAAAGGAACCCATTCCCGCCTTCTTTCGGTTACATCATCAATCAGGATGCATATAATCCCCCTGAGCCCATCAATCAAAGGGTCAGACCATTCTATTTGTCATCGGCCCAACAAACAGGCCGGTCCCGACTTCGGATAATTCCTCATGCGTTTTTCACTGATCCCGTTTCTGCTGCTCGTGGTGCCACTGGCCGAAATTGCGGCATTTGTCGTCATCGGCGGCCAGATCGGGGTCTGGGCGACGCTGGGAATGGTTCTGCTGACAGCGATCATCGGCAGTTTTCTGCTCAGATGGCAGGGCGTGGGCTTGTTCAACCGGATCAATACCGAACTGCGCGCCAACCGCGTGCCCGGCCGCGAACTGGTGCATGGCGTGATGATCCTGGTTGCCGGCGTGCTGTTGCTGACACCGGGATTCGTGACCGATACGCTTGGATTCCTGCTTTTCATTCCGGCCATTCGCGATCTCGTCTGGCGCTCGGTAAAGGACCGGATCGTCGTTGAAACCATGTCGAGCGGTTTTGCCAGCACCACGCGGAGACCCGGTGCCGCCGACGGAGTGGTGGATCTCGACGAGGACGAATACCGCCGCAACCCGGACCCGTCATCTCCCTGGTCGGAGGAGACTGATCGGTTGTCCAGGCCCGGCAAGCCCGACAGCAGCGGCTCAAACGGGTTGTAAGCCCGGTGCCGAAATGCTAGCCCAAGTCCGAACAATTTACCGGATGACCGCATTCGCGGATGAACAACAGGGAAGAGCCAGATGGCAAAAGATACTACCGGCAAAGGCGGCGCAGCAGCAACGGAAGCACAGGGAAATGGTCAGGCCCCGACCCTGAACATCCTGGCCCAGTACATAAAGGATCTGTCCTTCGAGAATCCGGGCGCGCCGAAGTCGCTTGGCCCGCGCGAGAAGGCGCCCGACATCAACATCAATGTCAACGTCAACGCCAATCCGTTGAGCGAGACCGAATTCGATGTGGTGTTGACGATGAATGCCGAAGCCAAGACCGGCACCACGGTGCTGTTCAATGTCGAGCTGACCTATGGCGGCGTGTTCCGGGTTGCCAACTTCCCGCAGGAACACATGCTGCCGCTGCTGTTCATCGAGTGCCCGCGGATGCTTTTCCCGTTCGCTCGCCAGATCGTCGCCGACGCAACCCGCAACGGCGGTTTCCCGCCGCTTCTGATCGATCCGATCGATTTCGCGCAGATGTTCCAGCAGCGCATGGCGGAAGAGAACGCCAGGGCCCAGGTTGCCAACAAGGCCAACTGAGGCCCAGG
>JAHJUC010000447.1 GCA_018829385.1 Alphaproteobacteria bacterium | reverse complement strand
ATTCACTCCGGTCATTCGCTATTTGACGGTACGCAAGGGTTCTTCGAAATCGAGACAGATCCTAACCGCTTGATTGTAGACTATCGCTTGGGATCGCCAGAACACATGGTCCCCAGAGTGTCTGCCAGGATAATGCCAGCTGACATCTGCGGATTAGGCAAAGAGCAATGCTATGTTACGCTCACAGCCTGGCGCGCAACCGATATGGATGACGCCCGGTGGCACCGCCTTTGCGTCACCCACGAGGCGGAAATGTACCTTATCAAGTCGCAGTGCGAAGCGAAATACTCTCGCGTTTGAACTGATCGGATTCCAGCCCTGCAAAGGAGACGCCTTGCAAGCGAATTGATCGCAGATGACAGTCCGGTCTGGAGCACATCATCTCTGGCTGGAAGCATGATGCACCGAAGCGGCTTCGTGACTTCCTGCCAAACTCGAAATTCACAACGCAACAGAAACGCGAACCTGTTCTTACGTGTGAATGGCCGGCGCCGCATGGCGAGCTGGTGCGATCGCAGACCGAAGTCTTGATGGCAACAATCACAATCGCTGCCATCGTCATATGGTGGCTGCAAGGGTCCCACGCCTGGCTCTGTTTCAAGCCGCGTGGCCGGGGTTGTCGCCGAGACCCGAGATTGCCTGGATCAAGCTGTCCTCGGTAACCTCCTCCGAAGTGAACTCACGCATGATACGGCCACTGTACATTGCAATGATGCGATCCGAGACATGCAACACCTCCGGCATTTCAGACGAGATCACGATGATCGCATAGCCCTGCGAAGCCAAGTCCCGGATGAGCTTGTGGATCTCGGACTTTGATCCAACGTCGATGCCGCGCGTCGGCTCGTCCACGATCAGCACCTTCGGATGCATGGACAGCCATTTGCCGATAACGATCTTCTGCTGGTTGCCGCCGGAAAGATTGCCCGCCTGCTGCTTCCAGCTCGGGGTCTTGATCTCCAGCTTGTCGTGGTAGAGGTCGAAGATCGCGATCTCCGCGCCGTCCGACACGAAGGGGCCGGCGGTCAAGTCGCTCACCTGCGGCAAGGTCATGTTGTCCCGGCAATTCATGCCAAGGATGAGCCCCTGTTCCTTCCGGTTTTCCGGTACCAGGGAAATGCCAAGATTGATGGCGTCCACCGGAGAGGTGATTTCCACCTGCTGACCGTCCAGGACAATGCTGCCACCCGTCGGCGTTCGCAGGCCGAACAGGGTTTCGGCGATTTCGGTGCGTCCGGCGCCGACAAGACCGTAGAAGCCAACCACCTCACCGGCGCGAACCTTGAAGCTGACATTCTGGTAGAGCGAGCCGCAGGAAAGCCCTTTAACCTCCAGCGCAACCTCGCCATATTCATGGTCATTGACGTGCCGCGTCAGGTCAAGCTTGCGCCCGATCATCAGCTGGGTGACGTCTTCCTCGGTCGTCTTTGCGGTTTCCAGCGTGCCGCGATACTGACCGTCGCGCAAGACCGAAATGCGATCGGTGATCTTGAAGATTTCTTCCATCCGGTGCGAGATGTAGATGATGCCGACGCCATGGGACTTAAGATCCTCGATCACCTCGAAGAGCACGGATTTCTCGGCGTCGGTGAGCGAGGCGGTCGGCTCATCGAAGATCACTGCCTTGGCTTCATGGGTCAGCGCCCGTGCAATCTCCACCATCTGCTGGTTGGCAATCGACAGGTCCCCGACCCGGGTCCTGGCATCGAAGCGCACCTTGAGGCGCTGAAGGATCGTGTTGGTCTTGTCGAACAGGGCTTGCCAATCGACTAGGCCAAGGCGCTTGCGCGGCAATTCGCCCAGGTAGATGTTCTCGGCGACCGTCAGTTCCCTGGCGAGGCTTAGCTCCTGATGGATGAAGACGATTCCCTTGTGCTTGGCCTCGAGCGGCGAGCCCATTCTCACGGGGGTTTCATTGACAATGATCCGGCCGCTGTCGGGTTGATGGATGCCGCCCAGCACCTTCATCAGCGTTGACTTACCCGCGCCGTTCTCGCCCATCAGGGCGTGCACCTCGCCAGGCATGACGTCGAACGACACGCCGTCGAGTGCGCGCACGCCGGGGAAGGTCTTGACGATGCCTTCAAGGCGAAGCGCGGGCACTGATACAGAATCTTGCTCGCTCATACCTTCAACTCCCCCTTGGCCTTGATGTTGAGTTGGCGATCGAGGAACAGGACCGCGATCAGGATCAGGCCGATAACCAGATTGACCGTCTCGGTGCCGGCCCCGATGTAGCCCAGTCCCTTGCGCAGGAGCTGGATGGCAATGACACCACCGAGCGTCGAGACAATCGAT
>JAHJUC010000446.1 GCA_018829385.1 Alphaproteobacteria bacterium | reverse complement strand
GGTTCCGCCGATGAAATTCGCGGAAGAGAGCTGCATCACCATGGAGAAGTGCATTCGCGCCGGCATGCCGGTGCTGCTCTTGTCGGCCGGGCAGGCGGGCGCCACGGCGCCGGCGCCGCTCGCCACCGCGATCGTGCAGGCGGTGGCCGAATGCCTGGCGGGCGTTGTCTATGTCAACGCCATGGCGCCGGGTCATCCGGCGGTGTTCGGCACCTGGCCGTTCGTCTCCGACCTTCGCTCGGGCGCGATGTCGGGCGGATCGGGAGAGCAGGCGCTGCTGACGGCGGGCTGCGCCCAGATGCACCGGTTCTACGGGCTGCCCGGAGGCGCGGCGGCGGGGATCGCGGACGCCAAGCTGCCCGACATGCAGGCGGGCTGGGAGCAGGCGATCTCCAACACGATGGCGGGGCTCAGCGGTCTCAACATGGTCTACGAAGCGGTCGGCATGCATGCCTCGCTGCTCGGGTTCTGCCTGGAATCGCTGGTGCTGGGCGACGATCTGCTCGGCCAGGTGCTGCGCTGCGTCCGCGGCATCGACGTCACCGAGGACAGCGTCAGCCTGGACGCGATGCGGGAAGTGTGCCTGGAAGGCCCCGGTCATTATCTCGGCCATCCGCAAACACTGAGCGTGATGCAGACCGAATATGTCTACCCGGCGGTTGCCGACCGCACCAGCCCGAAGGAATGGGCTGAAATCGGCAAGCCGGATCTGGTACAAAAGGCAATCGAGCGGAAGAATCGGATTCTTTCGCAATCCACGGGGCCTTTGTTCGATCCTGCCACCGACGCAGCGATCCGGGCGGCCTTCAACATCTATGTGTGAGGTTTGATCGATGGCCGATTACGGCAATCTCGGACGGTTCTATATCAATGGCGAATGGGTGGCACCCACCCAGGGCGCAACGCTGATCGACGTGATCAACCCGGCGACGGAAGAGAGCGTCGCCAGGGTGCCTCTGGGCACCGCCGCCGATGCGGAAAAGGCCATCGCTGCCGCACGGGCGGCGTTCCCGGGCTTCAGCGGGTGGAGTGCGGACGACAGGCTTTCGCTTCTGGGCCGGATCCGCGACGTCTACGAATCCCGGCTTGACGACATTGCCGAGGCAATCAGCACCGAAATGGGCGCGCCGCTGAAGATGGCGCGCTCCGACCAGGCCTGGTCCGGACTCGGCCATATCGAAGCGACGATGACCGCGCTCGAGAGCTTTGCCTTTGAAGAAAAGCGCGGCTCGACGCTGATCGTGCATGAGGCCATCGGGGTCGCCGGCCTGATCACGCCGTGGAACTGGCCGATGAACCAGATTGCCTGCAAGGTGGCGCCGGCGCTGGCGGCGGGCTGCACGGTGGTGCTCAAGCCGAGCGAGATCGCGCCGCTGAGCGGCATATTGTTCGCCGAGATCCTGCACGAGGCCGGCGTGCCCAAGGGCGTGTTCAACCTGGTCAATGGCGACGGGCCGGGTGTCGGCCAGGTGCTCAGCTCCCATCCCGACATCGACATCGTCTCGTTCACCGGCTCGACGCGGGCGGGCATCCTGGTGGCCAAGTCCGCGGCCGATACGGTCAAGCGGGTGGCGCAGGAGCTTGGCGGCAAATCGCCCAATCTCATCCTGGCGGATGCCGACCTTCAGTCCGCGGTGACCAATGGTGTTACCGGATGCTTCGGCAACAGCGGTCAGTCCTGCGACGCGCCGACGCGGATGCTGGTGCCGCGCGAGCGGCACGACGAAGCGCTTGCCATCGCCAAGGCGGCAGCCGAGTCTCTGGTGACCGGGGATCCGCGGGATCCTGGGACCAATCTCGGGCCGGTGATCAGCCAGGTCCAGTATGACAAGATCCAGGCGCTGATCGCGTCGGGGATCCAGGACGGGGCGATCCTGGTGACTGGCGGGCGCGACCGGCCGGAAGGTCTCGATTGCGGCTATTATGTCAGGCCGACGGTGTTTGGCGGCGTGACCCGCGACATGCGGATCGCGCGCGAGGAAATCTTCGGCCCGGTGCTGTCGATCATGCCTTACGACACCGAGGAACAGGCCATCGAGATCGCCAACGACACGGTCTACGGGCTTGCCGCCTATGTGCAGTCGGGCGATCTCGAGCATGCGCGGACGGTCGCCCGGCAGATGCGGGCCGGCCAGGTGCATATCAATTATCCCGACTGGGATCTGTTCGCACCGTTCGGCGGCTACAAGCAGTCCGGCAACGGCCGCGAATATGCCGACTGGGGCATGCACGACTATCTCGAAACCAAGGC
>JAHJUC010000445.1 GCA_018829385.1 Alphaproteobacteria bacterium | reverse complement strand
GCTGGGCCGCGACCAGGTGCGCGAGCTGGTGCCGTTTCTCGATTTCGACAATCCGCGCTTTCCCGTGCATGGCGGTCTGATGCAGCGGCGCGGCGGCACCGCCCGGCACGACGGCGTCGCCTGGGGCTACGCGCGGGGCGCCGACATGCGCGGCGTCGACCTGATCCAGAACTGCGAGGTCACCGGCATCCGCCGCGAGGGCGGCCGGGTGGTGGGCGTCGAGACCTCGCGCGGCTTCATCGGCTGCACCAAGCTGGGGCTGGCGGCGGCCGGGAACTCGGGCCGGGTGGCGGAGATGGCCGGGATGCGGCTGCCGGTCGAAAGCCAGGTGCTGCAGGCCTTCGTCTCGGAAGGGATCAAGCCGTTCATCGACCAGGTGGTGACCTTCGGCGCGGCGCTGTTTTACATGTCGCAGTCCGACAAGGGCGGGCTGGTGTTCGGCGGCAGCCTCGATCTCTACAATTCCTACGCCCAGCGCGGCAATCTCGCCACCGTGGAAAGCGTGATGGAGGCGGCCTGCGCCATGGTGCCGTCGGTCTCCCGGGTCAAGGTGCTGCGCGCCTGGGGCGGAGTGATGGACATGTCGATGGACGGCTCGCCGATCATCGACCGGACACCGGTCGACGACCTCTATTTGAATTGCGGCTGGTGCTACGGCGGCTTCAAGGCGACGCCGGCCTCGGGCTGGTGCTTCGCGCATCTCCTGGCCACCGGCGAGACCCACGAACTGGCCAAGGCCTTCCGGCTCGACCGGTTCTCGCGCGGATACCAGATCGATGAAACCGGGCACGGCGCCCAGGCAAACCTGCACTAGGGGAACACGATGGCCAGTCTGATCACCTGTCCCCATTGCGGGGTGCGGCCCAAGGAAGAGTTCACCATTCGCGGCGACGCCGGCCCGGTGCGGCCCGCGCCGGAGGCGAAGTTTGCCGCCTGGGATGCCTATGTGCACTCACGCGACAATGTGCGCGGGCGGATGGCCGAACACTGGCAGCATTCGGGCGGCTGCCGCCGCTGGCTGGTGGTGGAGCGGGACACGTTCACCCACGAGGTGCACGCGATCGTCGACGCGGCGGAGTTTGCCCGGACACAGGCCGCGAAGCCGGGCCGCAAGGCGGCTGCGGCCAAGCCGGCGAAAGCCGCCTCCAAGGGGAGGGCAAAGCCATGAGCTTCTCCCGGTTTTCCGATGGCGGGCTGATCGACCGGTCGCAGCGCATCGGCTTCAGCTTCGACGGCAAGCGGTTCGAGGGTTTTGCCGGCGACACCCTGGCCTCGGCGCTGCTCGCCAACGGCGTCGGCCTGATGGGCCGCTCGTTCAAGTATCACCGCCCGCGCGGGCTGTTGAGCGGCGGCGCGTCGGAGCCCAACGCGCTGGTGACGATCGGCGATGGCGCGACGCGCGAGCCCAATCTGCGCGCCTCGATGGTGGCGCTGCGCAATGGCCTGGTGGCCGAAAGCCAGAACCGCTGGCCGTCGCTCGGGCTCGATGTCGGCGCTGTCAATTCGGCCCTGTCGCCGTTTCTCGGCGCCGGCTTCTACTACAAGACCTTCATGTGGCCGGCGGCACTGTGGGAAAAGCTCTACGAGCCGCTGATCCGCAAGGCTGCCGGGCTCGGCCGGGCGAGCGATGCGCCGGACGGCCAGGAGTACGAGAAGCGCTGGGCGCATTGCGACGTGCTGGTGATCGGTTCCGGGCCGGCCGGGCTGATGGCGGCGCTGACGGCGGCGCGGGCCGGCGCGCGGGTGGTTCTCTGCGAAGAGAACCTTGCCTTCGGCGGGCGGCTGCTGAAGGACCGGGTCGAGATCGGCGAGGCGGACGGTCCGGGCTTCGCGGCTTCGATGATCGCGGAGCTGGAAACAAGCCCGAATGTGCGGCTGCTTGCCAGCACCACCGTGTTCGGCACCTATGACAGCGGCGTCTATGGCGCGGTCGAGCGGCGCGACGGCGCGGAGTCGGGTCCGGCGCAGCGGGTCTGGCGCATCGTGGCGAAACGCGCCGTGCTGGCCGCGGGGGCGGAAGAGCGGCCGCTGGTGTTTGGCGGCAATGACCGCCCAGGGGTGATGACGGCGTCGCTGCTGCGCGGGCTCGCCAACGCCCAGGCGGTGCGGCCGGGCGATCACGTGGCGGTGTTTGCGACCGGCCCCTCGGGCCACGAGACCGCGCGGGATCTTCTTGCGCGCGGGCTCGAAGTGACGTTGGTGGATAGCCGCAACGAGGTTCCGGCGGCGGAGCTCGCGGCATCCGAAGGCGCGCGGCTGCTTGCGGGCCATGTGGTGGCCGATGCGCTGGGCGGCAAGGCGGTGTCGGGCATCGAGGCGGTCAATCGCGCGTCAGGCGAACGCCTGCGGATCAGGGTCGACGCGCTGGCGATGGCCGGCGGCTGGAACCCGGTGGTGCATCTCGCCTGTCACCGCGGCGACCGGCCGGTGTGGAACGCCGAGGCCGGCATGTTCCTGCCGCCGAAGGAGCGCGACGGGCTGATGGTGGCGGGCAGCGCGGCCGGCATTCTCGATCTTGCCGGATGCCTTGCGAGCGGCGCCGTGCAGGGCGCGCGGGCGGCGACCGATCTCGGCTTCAAGCCGCGAAAAACCGACGCGGTGGCCGTACGCGAAGCCTGCGGTGGATCGGCCGGGTTTTCCACGCTCTGGCATGTCGCGGAAGCGCGCGGCAAGGCCTTCGTCGATTTCCAGAACGATGTGACGGTGTCCGATCTCGGGCTCGCGGTGCGCGAGGGCTACGGCCATGTCGAACTGGCCAAGCGCTACACCACCACCGGCATGGCCACCGACCAGGGCAAGCTGTCCAATGTCAATGCCATCGGCATCCTGGCCGAGAACCGGGGCGTGACGCCAGACCAGGTCGGCACCACGACGTTCCGGCCGTTCTACACGCCGGTCAGCATCGGCGCGCTGGCGGGCGAGCATCGCGGCTACTATTACCGGCCGGTGCGGCGCTCGCCGCTGCATGGCTGGGCGGAGAAACGCGGCGCGGTGTTCATCGAGGCAGGCGCCTGGATGCGGGCCTCGCATTTCCCGCAGGACGGCGAGGCGGGCTGGAAACAGTCTTGCGACCGCGAGACGCTGGCCGTGCGCGCGGGCGTCGGCATCTCCGATGCCTCGACGCT
>JAHJUC010000444.1 GCA_018829385.1 Alphaproteobacteria bacterium | reverse complement strand
CCCTGCCGGCTGGTCCAGATCCCGGGCAGCCACGAGGTGATGTATTCCAACCCCGAGGCCCTGGCCGGGGCGCTGGTGGTTGCGGGCAGGGACTGAGCGATGATTTCAGAGGCGGACTACACCAGCCGCGACGCCACCGCCCTGGCAGGCCTCGTCCGCAACCGCGAGGTCTCGCCGCAGGAGCTGCTGGATGCGGCAATCGCCCGGATCGAGCGTCTCAATCCGCGCATCAACGCGGTGGTGGAGAGGCTTTACGATGCGGCCCGGCGCGATATCGCAGATGGCCTGCCGGACGGTCCCTTTGCCGGCGTGCCGTTCCTGGTCAAGGATCTGCATACGCTGGTCAAGGGCAGCCGTCTCAGCCATGGATGCCGGTATTTTGCCGACCATGTCAGTTCGCATGACAGCTCGATCGTGACGAAGGCGCGGGCGGCCGGTCTCGTCATTGCCGGGCGCACCAATTCTCCGGAGTTCGGCCTCAACACCACCACCGAGGGGCGGTTTCTGGGTGCGGCGCGCAATCCCTGGGACCCTGAACGCTCCACCGGCGGATCGAGTGGCGGCAGTGCGGCTGCGGTGGCCTCGGGCATGGTCCCGCTGTCGCACGCAACCGACAGCGGCGGCTCGATCCGGATCCCCGCATCCTGTTGCGGCCTGATCGGGCTGAAGCCGACCCGCGGCCGGGTGCTGGCGGGGCTCGATATCGGCGAGGGCTGGCACGACACGTTCAACGCCTTCGCCATCACCCGCAGCGTCCGCGATACGGCCGGTTTGCTCGATTGCCTCAAGAACGGCGGCGAAGCAGCACCTTATTATCCGCCCTATCACGACATTTCCTTCTCAAGGATTCCCGACGCCCCGGCGAGGCCCTTAAAGATCGGCATCCTTGAGACACCACCCAATGGCGTCGCGGTTGATCCGGAAGTCCGCGACGCGCTCGACGATACCCGCACCCTGCTGGAAGACCTCGGCCATGTCCCCGAGACCGCGAGGCTGGCCTATGAGACCGGGCCGGCCGTCGATGCCTTTCTCAAGGTCATTTGCTCTTCGGTTGCCTCTACCGTCGGCCACCACGAAAAACACACGGGGACCGTGGCGAGACCGGAGGATTTCGAAGCGTCGGTCTGGAATGCGCTGCAGATCGGGCGGCAGATGTCGGGCGGCGAGCTCAACGCAGCCATTGCCTGCATCCACCTGACGGGAAGAGAGATATTGGGACAGCTTGCCCCGTATGATGCGGTGCTGTCGCCGACGGTGGCGAAACCGCCGCTGCCGCTTGGGCAGCTTGATGCCGGCGAGGCTGACATCAAGACGTTCCTCGCCAAGGTTTTCGCTTTTGCGCCCTTCACCTCGTTCTACAATATCAGTGGCCAACCGGCGATCAGCCTGCCTGTCGCCTGGTCGCACGAGGGGCTGCCCATCGGAATGCAGTTTTCGGCCAGCCCCGGCAGGGAAGACGTGCTGATCCGGCTGGCCGCTCAACTGGAAGCGGCGCTCGACTGGAGCAAGCCCCAGACCACGCTGATCGCCAGGCTCACCGAGCAGCAAGCCTTCCAGGTCCCTCCTGTCCCCTCTGCACAACGGAGGTTGATCTCTCAGCATCCCGGTCGGAACGAGAGGTTCAGATCCTTGCGTTGCGACCGGATCGGCCGGCCTCTACACGCGCGAATCACCAAATTGTGACGCCTCGCGGCGCGGCGTTTGTTGACGCCATCATGGCCCTGTGGTGTGTGGAATGAGATTTGCCGCCGAGGAGGACTGCCATGTTGAAATCCCTGACTGTGTTTGCGAGCGCGCTAAGCGCAGCACTTGTGCTGTCGCCAGCGGCCAAGGCTGCCGATCCGGATCCGCGAAACTGGGATGCGGTGCTCAGCGAAGCCAAGGGCCAGACGGTGTATTTCAACGCCTGGGGCGGATCGGAAAACATCAACAGCTACATCGGCTGGGCCGGCGAGATGCTGAAAGAGCGTTTCGGCGTCGAGGTGGTTCACGTGAAACTCGATGACACCGCCAACGCGGTGGCCAAGGTGCTGGCCGAGAAGGCCGCGGGCAAGAACGAGGGCGGATCGGTCGATCTCATCTGGATCAATGGCGAGAACTTCGCCTCGATGAAGCGGCAGCAATTGCTGATGTCGCCGGACTGGACCACGGGCCTGCCGAACTGGGCCTATGTCGACCATGAGAACAAGCCGACCATCCTGACCGATTTCACCATCCCGACAGACGGGCTGGAGAGCCCCTGGGGCGGCGCGAAGCTGGTCTTCTTCCACGACAGCGCACGCACGCCGGCAGACAGCGTGCCGCACTCCTCGGCCGAGCTGCTGGAATGGGCCGAGCGGAATCCCGGTCGCTTCTCCTACCCGCAGCCGCCGGATTTCATCGGCTCGTCGTTCCTCAAGCAGGTGCTGACGGAAACCATCGCCGACAAGTCGAAGCTTGGTCTGCCGGTGAGCGACGCGAGCTTCAGCGATGACGTGGCGCCCTTGTTTGCCTATCTCGACAAGCTGCACCCGAACCTGTGGCGCGGCGGCAAGGCCTATCCGCAGAACTATCCCGACATGAAGCAGAAGCTCGCCGACGGCGAACTCGACATCATCTTCGCCTTCAATCCATCGGAAGCCTCGGCCGGGATCGCGGCGGGCGAACTGCCCGACACCGTGCGGTCCTTCACCTATACCGACGGCACGCTCGGCAACACCCACTTCGTCGCGATCCCTTACAATGCAGCGGCCAAGGCCGGCGCGCTGGTTTTGGCCAACTTCCTGATTTCGCCGGAAGCCCAGGCCCGCAAGCAGGATCCGGCCGTGTGGGGCGACCCGACGGTGCTTTCGATGGACAAGCTGTCGGCCGAGGATCGCGCCGCGTTCGATGCGCTGGATCTCGGCATTGCAACGCTGAAGCCCAATGAACTCGGGCCGGCGCTGGACGAGCCGCATCCGGACTGGATGGAGCGCATCGAGGGCGAATGGCTGAAGCGCTACGGCGCAGCCAACTGACAGCCGTGATTGCGCGGAACGGGGGCGTCTGACATGGCTGGCGGCGTGCGCCTGGCGCGACTGGCGCCGCCGCTGACACTGGCGATCCTGCTCGGCCCGCTGGCATTCGGTCTGGCCGGAACCGCGCTTCCGGCGTTCGGCTACCTGCCTGAACTTGGCGGCGAGAGCTTTACCACAGCGCATTTCTCGGCGCTCGGCGAGGTGCCGGGGATCATGCGCTCGGCGGCTCTGTCGATTTTGATCGGACTTGTGACCACGCTGGTGTCGCTTGGCGCGGTGGCGGCCTTTGTCGCCAGCGATCTCGGAACAACCGGATTTGCCCGGATGCGGCGGATGATATCGCCGCTTCTGTCGGTACCGCATGCGGCGGCGGCCTTCGGGCTTGCCTTCCTGATCGCGCCTTCGGGCATGCTGATGCGGCTGGTCTCGCCGTGGCTCACTAGCCTTGACCGGCCGCCGGATCTGCTGATCGTCAACGATCCGATGGCGCTGTCGATGATGGCGGGCCTGATCGTCAAGGAGATCCCGTTCCTGTTCCTGGTAACGCTCGCCGCCCTGCCGCAGACCCGTCATGCCGAAACCATGCGGCTCGGGCGTTCGCTGGGCTATGGCCGCATCGCCAGCTTCACCATCCTGCTGTGGCCGCCGCTCTACCGGCAGATCCGACTGGCGGTGTTTGCCGTGGTCGCCTATGCCAGTTCGGTGGTCGACGTGGCGCTGATCCTCGGGCCGCACCTGCCGCCGACGCTCCCCGTGCGGTTGATCGACTGGATGAACGATCCGGACCTGGAGACGCGGTTCCTGGCGTCAGCCGGTGCGGTGCTGCAGCTCGGCGTGACATTGACCGCGCTGGTCGCCTGGATCGGGCTTGAGCGCATCGGCGCGCTCATGGTCTGCAGCAGCCGCCAGGCAGGACGGCGCTGGCGGCGGGACATGGTGCCGCGCGCGGCGGCCCGGAGCGTGATGGCCGCCTCGGCCGTCATCGTGTTCGGCGGGATTGCCGTTCTGGCCCTTTGGTCGGTCTCCGGCCTCTGGCAATTCCCCGATGCACTGCCGGCCAGTTTCAGCCTTCGATCATGGATGCAGGCCCTGCCGCGGATGAGCGGACCGCTCGGCACCACGCTGGCCGTGGCCGGACTTTCGACGCTGATTGCGCTGACGCTCACCATTCTCTGCCTTGAACGCGAATACGAGACCGGCCGGGGCCGGGGCGGCGGGGCGCTGCTGCTCATCTACCTGCCGCTGATCGTGCCGCAGATCTCGTTCATGTTCGGCCTGCAGGTGCTGTCGATCTGGCTTGGGGTGGATGCAAGTTTCTCCGCACTGGTGCTGGCGCATCTGGTGTTCGTGCTGCCTTACGTGTTCCTGTCTCTGAGCGATCCCTGGCGCGCCCATGACCGGCGCCACGACCTGATCGCCGCAGGCCTCGGCATGAGTCGGGCGCGGACCCTGATCCGCATCCGGCTGCCGATGCTGACACGCGCCATCCTGACGGCCGCAGCGGTCGGGTTCTCGGTCTCCGTCGGACAATATCTTCCGACGGTACTGATCGGCGCCGGACGGCTGACCACGGTGACCACGGAAGCGGTGGCGCTGGCGGCCGGCGGCAACCGCCGGGTGATCGGCGTCTATGCCTTCATGCAGACACTGTTGCCGTTTCTGGCTTTCAGCATTGCAACGGGTTTGCCGGGCCTGCTATTCCGCAACCGGCGAGGCTTGCGGGTGTGACAGTGGACAGCGTGACCGACAATCAGGGACTTCGGCTGGAGCGGGTGCATATCTGCCTCGGCGACCGGGTGCTGGTGATGCTCGACGCCACGGTGCGCCGCGGCGAGACGCTGACCGTGATGGGACCTTCGGGTTCTGGCAAATCCACCCTGCTCGCCTATCTCGGCGGTTTTCTGGACCCGGTATTCAGCGCCAGCGGCCGGGTGATCGTGGACGGGGTCGACCTGACGACGCTGGAAGCGGAAAGACGCCATGCGGGGATCCTGTTCCAGGATCCTTTGCTGTTTCCGCATTTGAGCGTCGCCGACAATATCGCAATTGCCATTCCCGAGGACGTAAAGGGGCGCAAGCAGCGCCGGCAGGTGGCCGAAGCGGCGCTTGAAGACGCAGGGCTGGCGGAATTCGGCGACCGGGACCCCGATACGCTGTCGGGCGGACAAAAGGCGCGGGTCGCGCTGCAGCGGGTGCTGGTGTCGCGGCCGCGGCTGCTGCTGCTTGACGAGCCGTTCTCCAAACTCGACGCCAATCTGCGCGAGCAGACAAGACAACTGGTGTTCGACAGGGCGCGGCGGGCTGGCCTGCCGGTGGTGCTGGTCACCCATGACGAGGAGGATGCCCGCGCAGCCGGCGGGCAGGTTCACAAGGTCGACCCTGCGTGAGCGATCTTGCCGCACGATTTCAGGATCTGCCGGTTTCCGATGTGCTCGCGCCCTTGCGAGCGGCCCTTGCCGAGGCGCCCAATGCGGTGCTCGCAGCACCGCCCGGCGCGGGCAAGACCACGCTGGTGCCGCTGGTGCTGTTGGGAGAGCCCTGGCTCAAGGGCAAGATCTTCCTGATCGAACCGCGGCGGCTGGCAGCACGGGCGGCGGCGCGGCGGATGGCGGCCATGCTGGGTGAAGAGGTCGGCGGAACCGTCGGCTACCGGATGCGGCTCGACACAAAGGTTTCGGCCAAGACCCGCATCGAGGTGGTGACCGAGGGCGTGTTCACCCGCATGGCGCTGTCGTCGCCCGATCTCGAGGGCATCGATTGCGTGATCTTCGACGAATTTCATGAACGCGCACTCGAAGCAGATTTCGGCCTGGCGCTGGCGCTCGACATCCAGTCGGGCCTGCGCGAGGACCTGCGCATCCTGGTGATGTCGGCGACGCTCGACACGGCCCGGGTGGCGGGCCTGCTCGATGATTGCCCGGTGATCGAGAGCCTCGGCCGCAGCCATCCCGTCGAGATCCGCCACCTTGACCGGCCCGCGGGCGAGCGCATCGAGGCATCGATGACAAGCGCCATCGAGTCGGTCCATCGGACAGAGACCGGCTCCATTCTGGCGTTTCTGCCGGGCCAGGGCGAGATCAGGCAGGTGGCGTCGAGGCTCGAAGGCCGGCTTGGTACGCTCACCGACATCCAGCCGCTCTATGGCGGTCTGAGTTCGCAGGAGCAGGACGCGGCGATCAAGCCGGCGCCCGAGGGCCGGCGCAAGGTGGTGCTCGCCACCCCGGTGGCCGAAAGCTCGATCACCATCGACGGCGTGCGCATCGTCATCGACAGCGGGCTGGTGCGGCAGCCGGTCTACGAACCCTCGACCGGCATTACAAGGCTCGAAACCATTCGCGCGTCTCAGGCCTCCGCCGACCAGCGCGCTGGACGCGCCGGGCGGACGGCACCGGGAATTGCGCTGCGGCTCTGGCGGGCCGAACAGACCAAGGCCCTGCCGGCGTTTTCGACGCCGCAGGTGCTGGCAAGCGACCTCTCCGCCATGGTGCTCGATTGCCTGGCCTGGGGGGTCAGGGATCCGCGGGACTTGCGGTTCATCGATCCGCCGCCGGAAGCTGCGATCAGCGAGGCGCGGGTATTGCTCGAAGGCTTGGGCGCAATCGATGCCGATGGCGGCCTGACAGAACGCGGCAAGCAGATGCGCGCGCTGGCGCTGCCGCCACGGCTCGCCGCAATGGTGGTGTCCGGGCAGGAAGACGGACACGGATACGCCGCGGCGGAACTGGCGGTGCTGCTGACCGAACAGGGTCTTGGCGGGCAGGATGCAGATCTGGAAGTCCGCCTGTCACGATTTCGCTCCGACCGCTCGCCCCGGGGCACCGCCGCCCGCGCGCTTGCGGCCCGGCTGGCAGGCGGCAAGGCTTCCGCCGCCGACCCCTGCCCGGCGGCTGCGCTGCTGGTGCACGCATTCCCCGACCGGATTGCCCGGCAGCGCGGCGCCAGGGGCAAGTTCGTTCTCGCCAATGGCCGCGGCGCGATGATCGACGAGACGGACCGGCTGGCCGGATCGGACTTCCTGGTGATCGCCGACATGAGCGGCAAGGCGCAGGCCGCACGCATCCTCGCCGCAGCGGACCTGTCGGGCGAAGCGCTGGACGAGGTTCTGGAAAGCCGGACGGTACAAAGCGAGGAGTGCCTGTTCGATCCGCAATCGGGCAGCGTGCGGGCGCGGCGGATCAGCCGGCTGGGCGCCATCACCCTTGCCGAAACGCCACTGCCGAAGCCCGATGATGCCGCCGCAATGGCGGTGTTGTGCGGAGCGATCCGGAAACTCGGCTTCAAGGCGCTGCCGTTTTCCGCTGCGGGCCTGCAATTGCGCGACCGGATCGGCTTTCTGCACAGGAGCCTCGGCGCACCGTGGCCGGATGTTTCGGACGAGGCGCTGCTTGAGGGGCTCGAGACCTGGTTCGCGCCCTATCAGCCAGGCGTCCTGTCGCTCAAGTCAATCGACCGGGACGGCCTGAACGAGGGTCTGCTGTCTTTGTGCGAGCCTGGCGCCCGGAAGGAACTCGACCGGCTGGCGCCGACCCATTACGAGGCGCCGACCGGTTCGCGGCTGCCCATTCGCTACGACGAGGATTCTCCGGTGGTAGCGATCCGCGTGCAGGAACTGTTTGGCGAGACCCGGCATCCGGCGATTGCCGGCGGGCGGCTGCCGCTGACGCTCGAACTCTTGTCGCCGGCGCACCGCCCGATCCAGACCACCCGCGACCTGCCGGGGTTCTGGCGGGGCTCATGGGCCGATGTACGGGCCGACATGCGCGGCCGCTACCCGCGCCATCCCTGGCCGGAAAATCCGGCCGGAGCCGCACCCACCCATCGCGCCAAGCCGCGCGGCACCTGAGCGGTTTCGGCAAAACCGTTTGTGAAACCCGCAAACGATGCGCTAGATCAGAGCCATGACGGTTCTACCATCCATTCTTGAAGATCACTCGATCCGGCACCGCTTGCGGCTCCAGACCCTGACGCGGTTGAGGTGGCTGGCCGTGGTCGGCCAGAGCCTGACCGTGCTGATCATCGCTCATGGCTATGGGTTTCCGGTTCCCGAACTCTTCTGTTTTGCGCTGATTGCCTGCTCGGCATGGCTGAACGTGTTCCTGTCCGTACGTTTTCCCGCCGCCCACCGGTTGCCGCCGCTCGGAGCGACGGCGATCTTGTCGTTTGATGTGCTGCAGCTGTCGGGCCTGCTGTTCATGACCGGAGGGCTTGCCAATCCGTTCTCGGTGCTCCTGTGCGTTCCGGTGATCATCTCCTCGGCGTCACAACCCGTGCGCCATACGTTGAGCCTTGGCGCCCTGTCGGTGGCCGCCGTGACAGTTCTGGCGTTTTACTCCCTGCCGCTGCCCTGGTTTCCCGGCAGCGATTTCGAGGTGCCCTATCTCCTCATTGCCGGCGCCTGGATCGCCATCGTATCGACCACCGCCTTTGCCGCGTTCTACTCCTTCCAGGTGTCCGCAGAGGCCAATCAGCTGGCCGATGCGCTGGCGGCGACCGAACTCGTGCTGCAGCGCGAGCAGCATATCTCGGCCCTGGACGGCCTGGCGGCGGCGGCGGCGCACGAGCTCGGGACGCCGCTGGCGACCATTCAGCTGGTGGCGCGGGAGATGGAAAAGGCGCTGGTCGACGATCCGCGGTTTACCGATGACCTGATGCTGTTGCGCAGCCAGACCGAGCGATGCCGCGAT
>JAHJUC010000443.1 GCA_018829385.1 Alphaproteobacteria bacterium | reverse complement strand
ATAGCGTTCGTGGTCGGCCCGGATGCGGACGATCTGCTGCTTGATGCGCGAGAGGTGTTCGCGCATGCGATGCATGGCCTGTTCCTCGTCGCGCGCCCTCAACGCTTGCATGATTTCAAGGTGATCGCCGAAAGCGTCCTGCGAGGCAAACGACAGCGACAGGAACCGCACCCTGTCCATGTGCGCCTTGTTCTCGCGGATGATGTCCCAGGCAAATCCGACCCCGGCCCGTTCGCAGATTTCCTTGTGGAACTGATCGTCATAGCCGTGGAAGCTGACGGGATCCCTGGCCTCCACCGCCTGCCGTTGCTTCTCGATGATCGCGTCAAGTGCGGCCATGTCGTCGTCTGTCAGCACCTGGCATGCCGTGCGCACGGTTTCCGCTTCGAGGGCACTGCGAATGAAACGGGCCTGCAGCACGGCGGTCGAGGAGATCTGGGAAACGAGCGTCGCCCGCTGCGGCCGGATCGACAGGAAGCCGAGCTTGGACAGGCGGTAGAACGCGTCGCGGACCGGCTGGCGCGAGACGCCAAGCGCCTTGGCTACCTCGACTTCGGACATCTTGGTTCCCGGCGGCAGCTCCAGCAGCAGAATCTGGCTGTGCAATTCATCAAAAACCGTATCGGCCACCGATGGACGATTGAGAGGTTCCAGGGTCCGCAAAGGGGACGAAACGGACATGTGTTCACTCCGTTGACTCGATATGCATACTAGCATATTACATTACCAGATTGATTGAAAGGCCCATCGACAAGTGGCCTGTATGGGAGGACTAGGGTGACATTGTTGGCCCCTGACAGATTGTTTCCGACCGATCCGCAGACGCGCGGAATCGCTCGCGAACTTTATCAGACTGTCGCCAATAAGCCGATCATAAGTCCGCATGGCCATACCGACCCGCGCTGGTATGCCGAGAACCAGCCGTTTTCCGATCCGGCGCAATTGTTCATCGCGCCCGACCACTACGTCTTCCGCATGCTGTTTTCGCAGGGCATCAGCCTGGAGAGCCTCGGCGTGCCGCGGGTCGATGGCGGTCCGACCGAAACCGACGGGCGCAAGATCTGGCGGCTGTTTGCCGAGAACTATCACCTGTTTCGTGGCACGCCGTCGCGGCTGTGGCTGGATCATGCGTTTGAAGACGTGTTCGGCATGACCACGCCGGTCTCGAAGGCAACCGCGGACCAGACCTATGATCATGTCGCCGAGTGCCTGACCAGGCCGGAATTCCTGCCGCGGGCGCTGTTCGAACGGTTCAACATCGAGGCGATCGCCACAACCGAGAGCCCGCTTGACGATCTGCGCTGGCACCGGATGATCCGCGACAGCGGCTGGAAGGGGCGCGTGGTCACCGCCTACCGGCCGGACGCGGTAGTGGATCCTGAGTTCACGGGCTTTGCCGCCAATGTCGAACAGCTCGGCGCGTTGACCGGCGAAGACACCTCGACCTGGGAAGGCTACCTGCGCAGCCACCGGGTCCGGCGCGCCTATTTCAAGCAGTTCGGCGCGACCTCTTCCGATCACGGGCACCCGACGGCGCGCACCGAGAACCTGGCCGCACCCGAGGCGGCGGCGCTTTTCGCCAAGGCGCTCAAGGGCGCCTGCTCGGCGGAGGAAGCCGATGCGTTTCGCGGGCACATGCTGACCGAAATGGCGCGCATGAGCCTGGAAGACGGGCTGGTGCTGCAGATCCACCCGGGCAGCCATCGCAACCATTCCGACCCGATCATGGCGGCGTTCGGGCGCGACAAGGGCTTCGATATCCCGAACCGGACCGACTATGTCCGCGCGCTCAAGCCGCTGCTGGATGCGGTGGGCCTCGAGAAGGACCTGACGATCATCGTCTTCACGCTGGACGAGAGCAGCTACGCGCGGGAACTGGCGCCATTGGCGGGCGCCTATCCGGCGCTGAAGCTCGGTCCTGCCTGGTGGTTTCATGACAGCCCCGAGGGCATGCGGCGGTTCCGCGAGATGACCACCGAAACCGCCGGCTTCTACAACACCGTCGGCTTCAACGACGATACCCGTGCCTTCTGTTCCATCCCCGCCCGCCACGATGTCAGCCGGCGGGTGGATTGCGCCTTTCTCGCCACGCTGGTCGCGACCGGCCGGCTCTCCGGCGAGGATGCATTCGAGGTCGCAAATGACCTTGCTTATCGGCTTGCCAAGCAAGCTTACCGGCTCTGAGAGCCATTTCTGGGAGGAGAATGAACATGAAACTGATGAAAACCCTGGCCGGCGTGCTGCTGGCCACCGCTGCCATGGCGATGACGGCAAGCGCATGCGAAGTGACGCTCAAGTCATCCGACACCCATCCCGACGGCTATCCGACGGTCGAAGCCGTCAAGCACATGGGCAAGCTTCTCGAAGAGCGCACCAATGGCCGCCTCTGCGTCGAGGTGTTCCATTCCGCCCAGCTCGGCCAGGAAAAGGACACGATCGAACAGACCAAGTTCGGCGTGATCGATCTCAACCGCGTCTCCATGGGGCCGTTCAACAACCTCGTCGAGGAGACCAAGGTCGTCTCGCTGCCCTTCGTCTTCAAGGGCGTCGACCATATGCACAAGGTCATGGACGGT
>JAHJUC010000442.1 GCA_018829385.1 Alphaproteobacteria bacterium | reverse complement strand
CGCGGGCCTTGGCGAGTTCCGGTTCGAGAGCGTCGAGATCTACGCCGCGTACCGCCTTGCCGTCGGCCATGGTGCGTTCGTCGACCTCGATGACACGTTCGTAGAGCTGTTCGGGGAGGATGATCTCCTTGGCGAAGATATCCGGCCGGGCCTGGTAGGCGATGCGGAGCGCGTCGCGGAACCCCCTGGTGATGACCAGCACCGTGCGGTCGCCCTTGCGCTCGAGCAGCGCGTTGGTGGCAACCGTGGTGCCCATCTTGACGTGACCGACGCGCGCGGCCGGGATGGGGGTCGCCTGGTCGACGCCGAGCAGGTCGCGGATGCCCTGGATGGCGGCATCGGGATAGGCTTCGGGGTTTTCAGACAGGAGCTTGCGCTGGTGCAGCGTGCCGTCGGGCGCACGGCCGATCACATCGGTGAAGGTGCCGCCACGATCGATCCAGAAATCCCAAACGCCGCTCATGTCAATCGCTCCTGAAAGATTGCGCCCCGGCTGTCGCCATGGACACGGATGGTGGTCTGCGTATAATGCCGATTGCCGGCATAACGTCAACATTTTATCGATAAAGTGTGAGTGAAATCGCCATGGCTCAACAGAAATCAACCGCTGCGGCATCCATTGGCCCGATCGTTTCGGCGTCGCATCTGGCCGATGGCGGACTGCCGGCGCTGTCGGAAATGGAATTCGGCCTGGTGATCCTGAGCAACGCGTTCCAGCGCTGGATCACCCGCTGCACTTCCGCGGCTGGCGGCGAAGGGCTTTCGGCGATCGAGGTGCAGATCCTGCATGCGGTCAACCACCGGGAACGCGACAAGAGCCAGTCGGAACTGTGCATGATGTTCAACATCGAGGACACCCATGTGGTGGCCTATGCGCTGAAGAAGCTCGAGGCGCTGGGGCTGGTGGAATCGGGCCGGCGCGGCAAGGAAAAGACCGCGCGGATCACCCGGGCCGGAGCGGATCTCTGCCTGCGCTACCGGGATCTGCGCGAGAAGCTGTTGATTGAGTCAGTCAAGTCACTTGGTCTGGACGAGGCCCGGGTGAGCGAGATCGCGGCGCTGATGCGGGTGATGTCGGGTCAGTATGACCAGGCCTCGCGGGCGGCGGCCAGCTATTGAACGCGAGCCGGCCGGCTGCCTATCGTCGTGGCAGATTTTCAAAAGAGACGGGAGAAGGCGCATGGATTACGTCCGGCTGGGAAAGACAGGCCTGAAGGTTTCGCCGCTGTGCCTTGGCTGCATGAGTTACGGCACGCCGGGCGGGCCGACGCACCCCTGGGTGATCCCTGAAGACGAGGCGCAGCCGTTCTTCCGCAAGGCGGTCGAGAGCGGCATCAATTTCTTCGACACCGCCAACCACTACAATTACGGCGATTCCGAACAGATCACCGGCAAGGCGCTGAAGACCTATGCACGCCGCGACGAGATCGTGGTGGCGACCAAGGTGGGGCTGAGGATGAGCGACGGACGGCCGAACGACCGCGGCCTGTCGCGCAAGCACATCTTCGACCAGGTCGACCAGTCGCTCGGCCGGCTCGGCATGGAGTATGTCGACCTGCTCTACATTCACCGGCTCGATCCGGACACGGAGCATGAAGAGATGCTCGCATCCCTCGAAGCCGTGATCCAGGCGGGCAAGGTGCGCTATGTCGCGGCGTCGTCGATGTGGGCCTGGCAGTTCGCCAAGTTGCGCGAGATGCAGAAGGCGCGCGGCTACCAGCCCTTCGTCGCCATGCAGAATTTCTACAACCTCGCCTACCGCGAGGAAGAGCGCGAGATGATGCCCTATTGCGCGTCGGAAGGCGTGGGCGTGGTGCCCTGGTCGCCGATCGCCCGCGGGTTCCTCGCCGGCAACCGGCCGAAGGACGGCCAGGCGACCAACCGGGCCGCCACCGACAAGATGGCGCAGGGCTATTTCGGCTCGGCGCAGGACTACGCCATTCTGGCCCGGGTCGAGAAGGTTGCGGCGAAGCTCGGCGTCAAGCCGGCGCAGGTGGCCTATGCCTGGGTGCTGTCGAAGCCCTACGTCACATCCCCGATCGTCGGCGCCACCAAGATCGGCCAGCTCGAGGAAGCCATCGGCGCGCTTGACGTCAAGCTCGATGCCGCT
>JAHJUC010000441.1 GCA_018829385.1 Alphaproteobacteria bacterium | reverse complement strand
TGCCGGAAAGTGGTTTCCCCTTTGCGGCAATTTGCTGTAGTCACGGCCAAGGACAAAATCAGGGAAGATGTCATGAGTATCATCGACAGCGTTCGCAATGCGCTGGTGCCGGTTCACCGCGAAGGCTACAAGTTCGTCGCCACGTTCTTCGGCGTCTCGCTGCTTTTGGGGTTCATCGCCGAGCCGTTGTTCTGGGTCGGCCTGGTGCTGACTGCGTGGTGCGCCTATTTTTTCCGCGATCCGGAACGGGTTACCCCGCTTGACGACGATCTGGTGATCAGCCCCGCCGACGGCCGCGTCTCGTCGGTGGTGCGGATGACGCCGCCCGTCGAACTCGGCCTCGGGACTGACGAGATGCTGCGCATCTCGGTGTTCATGAATGTGTTCAATTGCCATGTGAACCGAGCGCCGATGAAGGGCCGCGTGCTTCGCAAGATCCATTCCCAGGGCTCGTTCCTCAACGCCGAACTCGACAAGGCCAGCACCGAGAACGAGCGCAGCGGGCTGGTGATCGAGACCGCGCGCGGCGAGATCGGCGTGGTCCAGATCGCAGGCCTCGTGGCGCGCCGCATTCTCTGCTGGGCAGAGGAAAACGAGCAGCTCGACGCGGGCGAGCGGTTTGGCCTGATCCGGTTCGGATCGCGGCTCGATGTTTTCCTGCCCGCCTCCGCCCGGCCGCTGGTCAGCGTCGGACAGACCGCGATCGCGGGTGAAACCATGCTCGCCGAATTCGGATCGAACAAGGGGCCCGTGGTCAGCCGCCGCGACTGACCGGCTGCCGGGACGACAAGGGAGACATGCATGCCGACGCCGTTTCCACCATATGATCCCAACGGTCTGGATGATGCGGATCTTAACGAGGGGCGTGGGCCGCGGTTGCGCGAGATCCCGTTCCGGATGCTTGTCCCCAACCTGATCACAGTGCTTGCGATCTGTGCAGGGCTGACCGGCATTCGGCTGGCTTTCGAGAACCGCTTCGAGATGGCGGTCGCCATGGTGCTGATCGCGGCGTTTCTGGACGGTATCGACGGGCGGGTGGCGCGGCTCTTGAAAGCCCAGTCGAAGTTCGGCGCGCAGATGGATTCGCTTGCCGACATCATCAATTTCGGCGTCGCGCCGGCGCTGGTGCTCTATGTCTTCATTCTCGACCAGGCCCGCTCCTTCGGCTGGATCGCGGCCATCGTCTTCACCATTGCCGCGGCGTTGCGGCTGGCCCGCTTCAATGTCATCTCCGAGAGCGCCAACAAGTCGGCCTGGGAGAGCTACTATTTCGTCGGGGTGCCGGCGCCGGCGGGCGCATTGCTGGTGATGCTGCCGGTCTATCTCGGGTTTCTCGGATTTCCGATTGATCGCACCAGCGGGTTTGCCGCCGCCGCCTACACCGTGTTCATCGGCTTCCTGCTGGTCAGCCGGGTACCGGTCTTCTCCGGCAAGGGCATCGGCGGCGGCGTGCGCCGCGACCTGGTGATGCCGTTCCTTCTGGTGGCGGTGGTCTATGTGTCGCTGCTGATGAGCTTCACCTGGGAAACGCTGACGCTGACGGCGCTCGGCTATCTGGCGTCCCTGCCGTTCGGGGCGCGGGCCTGGTCGCGCAAATACGGGCCGAAATCGCGGCAGAACAACGGGAAGAACCACGAGGGCGCCGCCAACTCCGCCTCTTCGCCCGAGCCCGGCGACGACACTGAAAAGTAGGCCGGGAACCTCGACGGGATGACGGCCGACGATCTTCAGGTAAGGGCAGAGGCCAAGTTTAACTCGCGGCGCTGTCGGTGCGGTGCGACTTGATCCATTCGTCGGCGATCTTCTGCGCCGTCACGTAGTCGGTCTTGCCCGAGCCGAGCAGCGGAATTTCCGGAACATTGACGATTGCCGCGGGCACCATCAGATCGGTGGCTCCGAAGCGGCGGGAATACTCCCGCAACTCGTCGCGCAGCGCCGGCATCCTGGTGGTGACCAGCACGATGCGCTCGCCCTTGCGGCTGTCGGCGACGGCGACGGCGGCGTGAAAATCCTCCGGCCAGAGCTGCTGGACCATCAGCTCAATGGCGCCGAGCGAAATCATTTCACCGGCGATCTTGGCGAAGCGTTTCGCGCGTCCCCTTATGGCGATGTAGCCATCCTCGTCGACGGCGACAATGTCGCCGGAATCGTGCCAGCCATCGGCAAGCGGCTGCAGCACGCCGGGGTTGGACGCCAGCATGTAGCCCAGCATGACATTGGGGCCGGAGACGAACAGCCTGCCGGCATCGTTGATGCCTTCCACCGGTTCGAGCCGCAGCGCCATCGCCGGCAGCAGGCGGCCCACCGTTCCGTCCTTGTTGTGGCTGCCGGAATTGACCGCTGCGACCGGTGCGGTCTCGGTCATGCCGAAGCCCTCGATGATGGTGGCGTCGAACCGCTCCCGGTAGATCCGCCTTGTCTCGGCGCGGACCGCTTCCGCTCCCGCCACGATCAGCCGGAGGCTTGAAAAGTCGGTATCCTTGGCGGTGCGGGCGTAGCCGGCCAGGAACGTGTCGGTGCCGAACATGATCGAGGGTTTGACCTCGCGGGCCACCGCCGGGATGATCCGGTAATGCAGGGGCGAGGGGTAGAGGAACAGCCGGACGCCATAAAGCAGCGGCAGGATGGCGCCGCCGGTCAGCCCGAAGCAATGGAACACCGGCAGCACGTTGAACAGCTTGTCCCTGACCGAGATGTCGATGCGGGCCTCGGCCTGGGCCGCGTTGGCGTGAATGTTGCGGTGAGACAGCACAACCCCCTTGGGCGTGCCCTCGGAGCCGGAGGTGAACAGGATGACGGCGGGATCGTTCGCCTTGACCGCCCGCAACGGTCTGCGCCAGCTGAGAAAAGCGGTCGCCTTTTCCATCCGGGAGACGCTTTCGCGCAGCTCCTCGAGCCAGATGATGGTAACGCCGGCCTTCTCGATGGCGCTGACCTGCGCCTCGAGACCCGCCTTTTCGACAAAGGCGTGGCTGGCGAGCACGGTGCGGATCTTCGCCGTCGACAGGGCCGAGACCAGGGCCGCGGGGCCGGCGGTGTAATTGAGCATGGCCGCGACCCGCCCGGCGGATTGCAGCGCCAGAAAGGTGACGATGGCCGCATTGGCGTTGGGCAGCATGACGCCCAGCGCCTCGCCGGGCTGGCTGATGGCCGCGAACCTTGCGCCCAGCACCCGGGCGCCGATCAGCATCTGCTTGTAGGTCAGCTTGCCGCCGAGCGCGTCTTCGAGCACGGCGCCCGCCTTGCCATAGCGGTCGGCGGCGTCGCGAAACGCCAGGAACAGGCCGCGATCGAGATCGTTGCTGGCAAGACGCGCCTCGGCCAGCAGGTCGTGCACCCGGTCCTCGTCGCGCGGGGCGGTCGCACCATTGCTGGCCGGGCTGACGTCGTTGAAGTCGAGCAGGTCCGATTGCGCCAGTTTCAGCTGCGGTAACAGATGCCGCGGCGCCTCGGATCGCGGATAGGCCGACCAGATCGAAAACCGCGAGCCGCGCACATGCATGGCGCGCATCACAGCACCGTGTTTGCGCGCGAGCGCCGCCAGCGCCCTGTAGGCCGCCAGTGTCTCGGGGGCGGGCTCGGCGTCGGCGGGGCAGGGCACGCAGACCGGCTGGCCGTCGGCCAGGGCGGCCTCGATGGCAGCCGTGTCTCCTTCATGCGCGGTGCGGGCGAACAGGCGCATGCCGAACAGGATCAGCGAGCGCTGGTCGTCCGGGTGCAGCACATGCAGGCAGTTCCGGTCGAGAACCGACCAGAGAACGGCTGCGTCAAGGCCCGACTGGCGCGGGTAAACGTGGACAATGGGACCGTGCGGGGCGGAGCCTGGTTGCCGATCGGGAAGGCGAAGCCGGAAGAGTGTCCTGAGCTTGACCAGGGCGATGGCCTGCGCCAGCCCGGAATGGCGTTGACGCGCGACCTTGAGAGCTGCCAGCAAGCCGGCTCCCAGCACTATGATGACCAGCGTTACCGCAAAGCCCGCCATGAACAACCTCCTCCATGCCCGCCGGTCCATGAAGATGGTTCATTCCGGAACCGGGCGAAAGCTCCCGTCCGCAAGCCTAGAACCGATCTCGCGCGAATGAAACAGATTTGATGGTTCGGTGGAGCGGACGCTGCCGTTATTCAGGCAGACGGTAGTCGAAGAAGCGGTTCTCGGTCACCCGGAACAGCTTGCCGGTCTCGGTGCACTCGGGTCCGCACAGCGGCACCAGCTTTTCTGCAACTTCGGACGGGTGGGGCAGCGTGTCGGGGTTTTCGCCCGGCATGGCCTGCGCCCGCATCGCCGTTCGGGTGGCGCCCGGATCGATGGAATTGACCTTGAGCGCGGTCTTTTCCATTTCCGCGGCCCAGACCCGGGCCAGGGTCTCGACGGCGGCCTTGGAGGCCGCGTAAGGGCCCCAGAAGGCGCGCGCGGAGTGGGCGACGCCGGATGACAGGATCAGCGCGCGGCCGGCGTCGGACTTGATCAGCAGCGGCTCGACCGAGCGGATCACCCGCCAGGTGGCGGTGACGTTGACGGCCATGACCTTGTCGAACACCTTGGCTTCGACATGGGCGACGGGGGAGATGGTGCCGAGCACGCCGGCATTGGCGACGAGGATGTCGAGCTTGCCCCAGCGCTCGTTGATGGCGCCGCCGAGCCGGTCGATGGCCGGCATGTCGGTCAGGTCCATCGGCACCAGCGTGGCGCTGCCGCCCTCTGCCTGGATGGTGTCATCGAGTTCCTCAAGGCCGCCTGTGGTGCGGGCGACGGCGATCACGTGCGCGCCCTGCCTGGCCAGCGCCAGCGCGGTGAAATAGCCAATGCCCCGGGAAGCGCCGGTGACGAGCGCGATGCGTCCTTGAAGAGAAGTCATGCAGATAATTATCCGTTGTTGGCCAGCAGCGACAGGCTGCGGACATTGCCCTGATCGCCCTGGTCGGTGAGCG
>JAHJUC010000440.1 GCA_018829385.1 Alphaproteobacteria bacterium | reverse complement strand
TGCTGATCTTGGGCTTTTGGGATATCATGGGCCACCATGGGCGTCAATGGGAACCACCCCCATCAGGCGCACGCGTTTGGGCCATTAATATCTCGTCAAGATTAACGAAGGGTTAGGAATGATGGACAGAGTGTGAATCGCCGAACCGGCAGTGAGGCGATTTGCCCTGCTCCGGCCAGCACGCAATCATTCGCTGGGGGCCGGCATACGTGCCATACTCCCATGTGGCAAAAGGCGTCCGCGTTGCACAGTGCCACCACACCCGGGTTCAGCGGGCTGACAACAGTGGAGGAGCCAGCACATGACGGTTGATACCAGAAGCGTTGTCCTCGATCGCATTGTGGCGGGGTTCGCACTGATCTTCGGAGTTCTGACAATTGTGTCCGGTGGACGGGTGCTCTTCGGCGGCCCCGAGGCGCAGGCGGCGGCGGGCAATGCCGTCCGCTTCGTCCTGTGGTTCAACTTCCTGTCCGGGTTTGCCTATGTCGCCGCGGCGGTCGGAATTCTGCTGCTGAAGCGTTGGGCCCGCTCTCTGGCCATTGCCTTGGCAATCACCATTGTCGCGGTCTTCGCCCTGCTTGGCTGGCATGTGCTGTCAGGCGGAGCCTATGAAATGCGCACCGTCGGTGCGATGACACTGCGGTCCGCGGTCTGGATCGGCATCGCCATCTATCTCCAGCATCGTGCAAGCGCGGCTTCTTTCCAGTCCTGATCTTTTTCCGCGCTTACCCGCGATCACGCATCCCGACGATGTCGAGGGCAAAAGGCATCGCTGCTCGATAGCTCAGGGGCAGACGCCGCGGGCATCGACATATTTGCGCGAGACCCAGCCCGAGGGCATCGGCGTTCCCCACATCGGCTGCGTGCAGCGGCCCGACATGCAGGTGATCGCGTACCAGTTGCCGCGCCGGTCGTAGACCGAAACCTCGTCGCCGCGGTAGACCTCGCCGATCTGCTGGTAGCTCGATCCGGGGCCCGTGCGCACCGCCAGGAAGCCGTTGCCGCGCGCATGATTGTATTGGCTGATCGGCTTGACCCCGACGACATAGCCGGTGCAATCCCCGGCCGATGCAGGCCCGTTTGACAAGGCGGCAAAGCCTGCAAGCGACAGGATCAGCAAGGCGGATCGGGGGGAACGGAGCATGAGTGTTTCCTTCAGGCAATGAGGGACGTCTGTTGCCCTCAATCTGCGCATGTCGGCGGGCCGCCGCATTGACGTGGATCAACGGAACCCCCGGCAAACCACGCGTCCGGCGAGGGCGGATCAGGCGGACCCACGCGGCAAACGGTGCATCAGGATTGTTCTTCGCCGAGCATGACCATGGTGCTTCGCTTCAGGGTGGCCAGCAGGCTTGCGAGGTGCTTGCCGTCGCGCGCGGTGAACTTGAAGCTCGCGGCGCTGGCATAGAAGAAATCCGACAGTTCCGCCGGACTGCTGCCATGAGCGGCAAGCGCATCCTCGCGGGCCGCAAACAGCTCTGTCAGCAGATCGATCTTGCCCTGCTCCGCCTTCAGGTGCGGCGCAGCACCGTCCCCGCCACCGGTCATCAGGTCGCTGGAATCCGGCATCTGCTTGATCTGCTCGAAAAACCGGACAATGGCGCACTCGAGAAAGATATCGATCCGCTCGCCGATCGTGGCGGCCGAGCGCCATGCCTCGACAACCTCGCTGACCACCCGGTCTGAGATCAGCTGCATCGCAGCCGCCATGATCTCGTCCTTGTTGGCGTAGCGCGCATAAAGGGTCGGCCGGGACATGCCGGCCTGTTCAGCAATGTCGCCCATGGTCGCCTTGCGCACCCCGTACCGCGCAAACACGGCGATGGCGGCATCGAGAATTTTCTGATCACGATCGGTCATGTATAAACATCTTGACAATTATTGTAATTTTGTAAAATACTTTCTTCCACGAAACCGGGGACGCGACCAGTCGCCACTCTGTGTGGCCTTGTTCCGCTCTCTATGTATCGCACCGATCAAACCCTGTTGCAGCTTGGAGGCAAGCCGATGAAGCTCACCGTAGACGGAAAAATCCACGAGGTCGATGTCGAACCCGACATGCCGCTGTTGTGGGTGCTGCGTGACGAACTCGGCATCACCGGCGTGAAATACGGTTGCGGCATCGCCCAGTGCGGCGCCTGCACCGTCCATGTCGACGGCGTCGCCATCCGCTCCTGCCAGCAGCCGGTTGGCGATCTGGAGGGCGAAGTCACCACCATCAACGGGCTCGGCACGCCCGATGCGCTGCACGCGGTGCAGGCCGCCTGGATCGCGCACCAGGTCGCCCAGTGCGGCTACTGCCAGTCCGGCCAGATCATGTCCGCCGCTGCATTGCTCGCGGAAAACAACAACCCGAGCGACGCGGACATCGACGATGCGATGAGCGGCAACCTGTGCCGCTGCGGCACCTATCCACGCATTCGCGAAGCGGTGAGAACCGCCGCCAGCAACCTCCGGAGCGCTTGACATGGGCCGTTTGAAGACATTCACCCGCCGTGCGTTTCTCATCGGCTCCGTCGCGGTTGCCGGCGGCGTCGCCTTTGGCGCCTACATGGTCAACAAGCCGCACGCCAATCCGCTGCTGGACGATCTCGCCGAGGGTGAGGCAGCCCTCACCCCTTATGTCCGCATCGATGCCGACGGCGTCACCCTGATCACCCCGCGCGCCGACAAGGGCCAGGGCGCCTATTCGGTGCAGGCGGCGCTGATCGCCGAGGAGCTCGATGTCGAGCTCGACCAGGTCAAGGTCGATCCCGGCCCGCCCTCGCCGGCCTACTGGAACACCGCGCTTGCCGACGAGGCTGCCACCTTCATGGCGCCCGGCGGCGGTTTCGGCGAGAAGATCGCCTACGGCGCCCTGTCGGCGGTGATGAAGACCATCGGCATGCAGATCACCGGCGGCTCCACCACCGTGCCCGACGGCTTCGTCAAGCTGCGCCAGGCCGGCGCCGTGGCCCGCGAAACCCTCAAGCTGGCCGCATCGCAGAAGACCGGAGTCGCAACAAGCGAACTCAGGACCGGGGCCGGTCGCGTGTTGCTGCCCGATGGATCGTCGCTCACCTATGCCGAACTGGCGCCAATCGCCGCCACCATCGACCCGCCGCAGGACATCGCATTGCGCGCGCCCTCCGAATGGCGCCTGATCGGCAAGCCGATGCAGCGCGTCGACATCGTCGCCAAGTCCACCGGCACGCAAAGCTATGGCATCGACCACAAGGTCGACGGCATGGTGCATGCCGCGATCAAGCTCAATCCGGCGCAGGCCGGGCCGCTGGTCCGCTTCGACGCCGCCGAAGCGCTCACGATGCGCGGCGTCAGCAAGGTGGTTGCGGTTACCGGCGGCGTCGCTGCCATCGCCGACAACACCTGGCGCGCCTTCCAGGCTGCCGAGGCGGTCGAGGCCGAATGGGGCCCGGCCCCGTTCCCGGCCACGATGGACGAGCACTGGCAGGCGCTCGAAGGCAGCTTCACCGAGGATGCGCTCGACAGCCGCAAGCGCGATGACGGCGATGTCGAGATCTCGATTGCCGAAACCGGAGCGGTGATCGGCGCTGAATACCGCGCCCCCTATCTCGCCCACGCCCCGCTCGAACCGATCAGCGCCATCGTCCGCATCGATGAAGACCGCGCTGAGGTCTGGACCGGCACGCAGATCCCGCGCTTCGTCCAGAACAATGTCGGCAGGATCGCCGGCATCGACCCCGAAAAGGTCACCGTGCACGTGCTCTACATGGGCGGCAGCTTCGGCCACCGGCTGGAGGACGAGGTGGTCAAGCAGGCCGCCGAGATCGCCGTCCAGATGAAGGGCACGCCGGTCAAGCTCACCTATTCGCGCGAACAGGACATGGGCCATGACTTCCCCCGCCAGATCGCCATGGCGCGGATGCGCGGCGTGGTCAGGGACGGCAAGGTCGAGACCTATGATCTCGGCATCGCCATGCCCTCGGTCGTCGTCTCGCAGATGGG
>JAHJUC010000439.1 GCA_018829385.1 Alphaproteobacteria bacterium | reverse complement strand
GCGTTCACAAAACCTGCAGGATCTTTTTCTCAACACGGTTCGGAAGCAGAAAATTTCCTTGACGATCTTCCTGATCAACGGGGTGAAGCTGACCGGTGTGGTCACGTCTTTTGACAATTTCTGTGTCCTGTTGAGACGCGATGGCCACTCGCAGCTTGTCTACAAGCATGCGATTTCGACCATCATGCCAAGCCAGCCTGTGCAGATGTTTGAAAATGAGGACGGCGCAAACGGCGCCTGACAGGACAACTAAAATCGAAACCGTAGACAGCTCCGGCAATTTTCACGACGCGGACTCCAAGTCCGGCGTCACCCGCGCAATCGTGCTCGTCCCGGCCTTGCGCACGCGCAATGCTGCGCCCGGCAGTGGCCCCGATGGCGGCAACGTTGCCAAGCGCCCCGACGCCAACCGCCGTCAGGAGGCGATAGGTCTCGCCGGTGCCATTGACCTCGAGGTTGCCGAGGCACTGATCGTGCCGATCTCCGATCCCAGGCCTTCGACCCTGTTCGGCAAGGGCAAGATGCTCGAGATCCTGGCGCTGATTGAGGAGACCGGCTCGCAGTTGGTCATTGTCGACCATCCGCTGACCCCGGTTCAGCAGCGCAACATGGAGACCGAGTGGAAGGTCAAGGTCATCGATCGCACCGGCCTGATCCTCGAGATCTTCGGCCGCCGCGCCTCCACCAAGGAAGGTGTGCTGCAGGTCGAACTGGCCCATCTCAACTACCAGAAGGGCCGCCTGGTCCGCAGCTGGACCCACCTTGAACGCCAGCGCGGCGGTGGCGGATTCATGGGCGGTCCCGGCGAAACCCAGATCGAGGCCGACCGGCGGCTGCTGCAGGAACGCATCATCAAGCTCGAGCGCGAGCTCGACCAGGTGCGCCGCACCCGTCAATTGCACCGCGCCAAGCGCAAGAAGGTGCCGCATCCGATCGTGGCGCTTGTCGGCTACACCAACGCCGGCAAGTCGACGCTGTTCAACCGGCTGACCGGCGCCGAGGTGCTGGCCGAGGACATGCTGTTCGCCACCCTCGATCCGACGCTGAGAAGGATGAAGCTGCCGCATGGCGCCACCGTCATCCTGTCCGACACGGTCGGTTTCATTTCCAATCTGCCGACCCACCTGGTCGCAGCCTTTCGCGCAACGCTCGAGGAGGTGGTCGAGGCCGACCTGATCCTGCATGTGCGCGACATGTCCGATCCCGACCGCGCGTCGCAGGCCGATGATGTCGAAGCGATCCTGAAAAGCCTTGGCGTCGGCGAGAGCGGGCCCAAGCGCATGCTGGAAGTCTGGAACAAGGTCGACCTGCTGGAGCCTGACGCCGCCGAAGCGCTGAAGGCGCGGGCCCAGTCGGGCGCGGCGATCGTCGTCTCGGCGCTGAACGGCGAGGGCGTCGACGTGCTGCTCGCAGAGATAGAGGCCCGTATTTCGGGTGAACTGACCACGCGGACGGTGCGGCTGTCGGCCGCGCAACTGCCGGTGATGTCGTGGATCTACGAGCGTGGCCGGGTCAGGGAGCGTGTCGACCACGAAGACGGCTCGGTCGAGATCACCGCCGAATTCACCATCTCCGACAGCAATGACCTGGACCGGCAACTGGGTCTGGGGCCGAAGCCCGTCGACGATTTCTAGATCCCCTGCCGCGACATCGCCGCGCGGACCTTGTTCACATTTGTGATTTCGCCGCCTGCCACAGCGCTTCCATCTCGTTAAGCGTCGCCTCGCCGGGTGTCTTGCCCTTTTTGGCGAGTTCCGCCTCGACATGGGCGAAACGGGTGCGGAACTTGGTGTTGGTGGTCCTGAGCGCGTGTTCGGGATCGGTCTTCATGTGCCGGGCAAGATTGGCGACGGCGAAGATGACGTCGCCCAGTTCGTCCGAAGCCTTGTCGCTGCGACCGCTGGCGATCTCTGCGCGCAGTTCTCCGATCTCCTCCTCGATCTTGTCGAGCACGGGGCCTGCGGCGCCCCAGTCGAAGCCGACGCGTGAGGCCGCTTCCTGCAGTTTCAACGCTTCCATCAGCGCGGGCAGGGCGCGCGGAACCCCTGTCAGCTGCCCTGGCGTTTCCGTCTCCGGCAATCCCCGCGCAACGCGGCGGGCCTGCCGTTCGGCCTTTTCCGCGGCCTTGATCTCGGCCCATTGCGCCTTGACCTTGTCCGGCGTGTCGGCGTCCGAGCGCTCGAACACGTGCGGATGCCGCCGGATCATCTTCCGGGTGATCGCCTCGACCACGTCCCCGAACGAGAACAGCTCCTGCTCCTCGGCCATGCGGGCGTGAAACACCACCTGCAGCAGCAGGTCGCCCAACTCTTCGCAGAGATCCTCGGGGTCGTTGCGCTCGATCGCATCGGCGACCTCATAGGCCTCCTCGATCGTGTAGGGCTTGATCGAGCCGAAGTCCTGCTTGATGTCCCAGGGGCAGCCGGTCTCGGGATGCCGGAGCGCCGCCATGATCTCGATAAGGCCGGAAATGTCGCGTGATGGTTTCATGTCCG
>JAHJUC010000438.1 GCA_018829385.1 Alphaproteobacteria bacterium | reverse complement strand
TGCCACCGCCGTCGCTTCCCGACGTGATGCCCGGCGTGGTTTCCTCGTGGCTGTTTTCGCTCAAACCCGGTGACCGGGTCGATACGTCCGGGCCGTTCGGCAGCTTCCGGGCCCAGCCCGGCGATGCCGAAATGATCTTCATTGGCGGTGGTGTCGGCATGGCGCCGCTGCGCGCGATCATCTTCGATCAGCTGGAGCGGCTCAAGAGCGGCCGCCGCATCAGCTACTGGTATGGCGCACGCAACAAGGCCGATCTGCCCTACCAGGACGAGTTTGACGCGCTGGCAGAAAAGCATCCGAACTTCGGCTGGACGGTGGCTCTCTCCGACCCACGCCCTGAAGACAACTGGCAGGGAAGCACCGGTTTCGTGCACATGGTGGCCTGGGAAAACTATCTCAGGGATCACCCGGCGCCGGAGTCCTGCGAATACTATCTGTGCGGCCCGCCGATGATGATCCGGGCGGTGCTCGCGATGCTGGATGATGCCGGTGTCGACAAGTCCCATATCTTCACTGACGATTTCGGAGTCTGATGCCATGCGGATGACACGACGCCATTTTCTTGTCTCGACCGCGGCTGCGATGGCCTGGACCATGCATCCGGCGGCAGCCGGAACGACCGGTATCGGTGGTCCGGCCTTTGGCAGCACCTGGCGGGCGGCGCTGCCGGACGCAAGCAGATCGGCCAATGTGCGCAAGCTGGTGGCTTCAGTCGTCGCCGAGATCAATCAGGCGATGTCGCCCTATCTGGAGCAATCGGAACTCTCTGTTTTCAATCGCACCGGTACCACTGACTGGCAGGTCTGCTCGGCACCACTTGCCACCGTCGCTGACCATGCGCTCGAAATGTCCCGGCTGACCGATGGCGCCTTCGATCCGACGATCGGTCCGCTGGTCAACCGTTTCGGATTCGGGCCCATCCACGGGGACCGGGCGCTTCCGGAAGACCTGTCGGTTTCGGTGGGCGGATTGCGCAAGCGGGTGCCCGGCCTGACGCTTGATCTGTGCGGAATCGCAAAGGGATATGCGCTAGACCGGATCATTGAAGGCTTGCCGGCTGTCGGGGTGGAGACGGCCCTGTTCGAACTCGGCGGTGAGATCCGCACGCTCGGGCGTCATCCGGACGGGCGGGCCTGGCAGGTCGGCATCGAACGACCCGATGCAGAACCGGGTGTCATGGAGCGCATTGTTGCGCCCGGTCCGCTGGCAGTGGCAACGTCGGGAACCGGCAGGCAGAATATCAGCCTGGGCGAGGGCGGGGTCAGTCACCTGATCGACCCGCGGTCCGGCCGACCGGTCGACGCTCTGCCGGCATCGGTGTCGGTGCTGGACGCGTCGGCGATGCGCGCCGACGCCCTGGCAACCGCGCTGATGGTCATGGGGATGGAGCGGGGGGCGGCGTTCGCCGAGACCCATTCCATCCCGGCGCTGTTTGTCTGGTTTGAGAAGGGCCGCAGCCAGGAGATCATGACCGGTGGTTTCGACGCTTATGTGACCGCCTAGGAGGAACAGGTGATGGAGACATTTCTGCTCGCATTCGGACTGGTGCTGCTCTCCGTGCTTGGGCTGGCGTTGGGGGTGATTTTCGGACGCTCGCCGCTGAAGGGATCGTGCGGCGGACTGGCCTGTGCCACAGGGCTCAGGTGCAGCGGGTGCCGCAGGGAGGAGAGCCATGAGTGAGCGGCCGCGGATCAGGACCTATATGAGCCGGCAGCTGATCACGCTGACGCCCGACATGGAGATCAACCGGGCGATGAACCTGCTGATCGACAACCGCATTTCCGGCGCTCCTGTGCTCGATGCGACTGGCAACCTGGTCGGCATGCTGTCGCAGAAGGATTGCCTCAAGGCGGCACTTCACGCGAGCTATTTCCGGGAGTGGGGCGGTAAGGTTGCCGACTACATGTCCTGCGAGCCGGTGTCACTGGACGCAGATCTCGACCTGGTGGAGGCTGCCGAAGCGTTTCTGGCAAGTTCTTACCGGCGCTTTCCGGTGATGTCTGAGGGGCGGCTGGTCGGTCAGATCAGCCGGTCGGACCTGTTGCGGGCGCTAGCCGGCAACTGGCAGTAGGCTCGATCACCCCAGCAGGCCAGCAATCGCCTGGGCGATGATGTGCTCTTCGTCGGCCTCAACGACAAAGGCGTGGCGAGCGCTTTCGGCAGCTGTCAGGCGATCCGCTCCTGCGGCATTGGCCGTTGCGTCCAGATCAAAACCGAGCCATTCGAGCCTTTCGAGAACCATGGCGCGGATTGGCGCGGCGTTTTCGCCGATGCCGCCGGAGAAGACCAGTGCGTCTACCCCGCCGAGACTTGCCGCCGCGCCGCCGATCTCCTGGACCAGCCGGTCGACAAACATCTCGACCGCAAAGGCGGCGTCGGGCTGATCGCTGGCGAGAAGCGTGCGCATGTCGCCAGACAGGCCGGACACGCCCGACAGGCCGCTCTGGTGATAGAACAGCTTGCCGACAGCTGCGGTGTCGCCTCCGTGCTGCTCGACCAGCCAAAGTACCGCGCCGGGATCAAGGCGTCCGGGGCGCTGGCCCATCATCAGACCGTCGAGCGGGGTGAAGCCCATCGAGGTCCAGACACTTTTTCCGTCGATCATGCCGCAGATCGAGCAGCCATTGCCGAGATGGCAGGCGATCACCCGGCTCGAGGAAAGGCCGAGACCGGGCAGGTTTGCTGCGACATGCTCATAGGACAGGCCATGGAAGCCGTAGCGAATGAGGCCATCCCTGGCATAGTGGCGGGGCAGGGGCATTTCACGGCGCACTGCGGCGATACCGGAGTGGAAAGCGGTGTCGAAGCAGGCGATCTGCGGCACGCCTGGAAGGGCTCGCGTGGCCGCGTCGATCCCTGCCAGATTGTGCGGCTGGTGTCCTGGCGCCAGAGGTGTCAGCTCGGCAATGCCGGCGCGAATGCCCGGATCGACGATCACCGGCGCGTTGAACCGCTCGCCGCCGTGAACAATGCGATGGCCGACACCTGCGATAGCTCCCGCGCGCGGCAGGACAATCTCGCTGATCAGCCGCGGCAGCACCTCGGCGTGGCCGTGGTCGGGTCCCCCAAACTCCATCCTGTCGCCTGCAGATGTCTTCAGTCTCGGCGTCTGGCCGTGGCCGATCGCCTCGACCAGCCCGGAGAAGCTCCGCTCAAACCGGTGCGTGAACACGGCAAACTTGATCGAAGACGAGCCGCAATTGAGCGCCAGCAGATTCTTGTCCGAGCTGTCGGTCATCTGGATCGCATCCTTTCCTGTCGGCGCCGGCGGAGCCGGATGTTTGGCAGATATTACCGTTGTGCCGCTTCGAGCGTGATGCGCAACTGGAAATCCGCGCTGGTCTGGCATGCGAGCCGGTTTTGGCCTGATCGCCAGGCAGGAACCCGAGGTTCCGAGGGTTGTGCACAGCAAGTATTACGCAGTTGCCAAGGCGATGCGCGCGTTTTATCATTTGGTCAAAAATAATGACGGGTACAGCTTAAATCTTTGTCAAACAGGAGCGTCAGCCATGACAAGAACAACCATGTCCAGCCATCCCAATCTTCTCAAACGCCGCCAGGTTCTCGCAGGCGCCGCCGCCGGCGCCGCAGTGCTCGCCATACCTGGTTTCATCGGCCGGGCGCGCGCCGAAGGGCCGCTCAAGGTCGCCGCGATCTACACGGTTCCGGTCGAACAGCAGTGGGTGAGCCGGATACACAAGGCCGCCAACTCAGCCGTCGCGCGCGGCGATATCGAGTATGTGTTTTCCGAAAACACCTCGAACAACGACTATGAGCGCGTGATGCGTGAATACTCCGAAGCCGGGCATGACCTGATCATCGGGGAAGTTTTCGCGGTCGAGGATGCTGCACGCCAGGTGGCCGCCGACTATCCCGAGACCGCCTACCTGATGGGCTCGAGCTTCCTGCCAAAGGACGACGCACCGAACTTCGCGGTGTTCGACAACTACATCCAGGACGCGTCCTACCTTTCCGGCATCATCGCGGGCGCGATGACCAAGTCGAACAACATGGGCATGGTCGGCGGCTTCCCGATTCCGGAAGTCAACCGCCTGATGCATGCCTTCATGGCCGGCGTGAAGGAAACCGCGCCCGACACCAAGTTCCAGGTCGCCTTCATAGGTTCGTGGTTCGATCCGCCGAAGGCCAAGGAAACCGCGTTCGCCCAGATCGACGGCGGCGCGGACATTCTCTAC
>JAHJUC010000437.1 GCA_018829385.1 Alphaproteobacteria bacterium | reverse complement strand
TATTGGCACAGATCGAAACAACCGGCACCCATGTCCGACACCTCATCCACCATCGAACACGCGCCGCTTCTGTCGCCCCGCTTCGTCTGGAAACTGACCGCCGTCATTCTGGTGATGTGCCTCATCACCCTGGCGATTGCGCTGACCGGACGGATGATCGGAAAGAGCATTTCCTATGCCGGCAACACGGCAGACCGCACGCTGCACGAGATCGTCATCGGCAATGATGTCATCAGCCTGCCGTCGAACGTGATCCGTTTCGAAAGCCAGCGTGTCTCGGGCGCCCAGACCGCGGTGGACACCTATTTCTCATGGCCTGGGATGGAGGGCTACAGCGAAGCCCGGCGTGACATCTTCAACCAGACCCGGTCGGCCAACGGTCTCATCTTTGCCCGCATCGCACAGGCAACCATGTCCCGCGACATGTCGGGCCGCTTCACGCCGATCTACAAGCGACTGACCGATGGACCGCCGCTTGCCGGACCGACCGGCCTCGATTCCTTCCGGCTGCGCCCGGGCGCCGGTTACGCCAATGAGTTGATGTATGTGGAACGCGCGGCGGGCGAACGGCCCTATGCCGTTCGGTGCCTGGTGGAAGAGCCGTCGGGAACGGACAACAGCTTCACCACTCAGACAGGCTGCCAGCGCGACATCTTCATCGGCAAGGATCTGTCAGTCACCTACCGGTTCTCGATCGATCTTCTGCCGCATTGGCAGGAGATCGAGCACGACATCCGCAAACGCCTCGAGGCGGCGCTGGTCAGGTGAGGTCGACGTCGAGGATCGCCATCGAGAAATTATAGGACAGGTCGCCATCCTCGTCATCCCGGAAAACGATGCCGAGGAACTCGTCGCCCATATAGACCTCAGCCGAATCGTCCTTGCGGGGACGGGCCTTGACCACCATCTGCGCATTGAAAATACGCTTGAAATAGGCGTCCAGCTTTTTGATTTCGTCCGGTTTCACGATGTTCTCCTGGGCAATTGGGTTCGCCCGGCTTTTGGCACGGACGGCAGGCTAAATCAAACCCGTGTTCCGGTTTTCAAGGGATTATCGCGGCGCGATGCGACGGCGCCGGTCTCAGGCGCCGTTGTTGAGCATCTGGTCCATCGCCCGCGACGGCTCTTCGCACCCCGCGGTTCCGACAACGCGGGCGGGGACCCCTGCCACGGTCGAATTCGGCGGAACCGGCTTGAGCACCACGGAGCCTGCCGCCACACGGCTGCAATGGCCGATCTCGATATTGCCGAGCACTTTCGCACCCGCGCCGATGAGCACGCCATCCCTGATCTTGGGGTGACGGTCGCCGGTCTCCTTGCCGGTTCCGCCAAGCGTTACGCCTTGAAGAATGGAGACATTATCGCCAATCGTCGCGGTCATGCCGACCACCAGACCGGTCGCATGATCGAGGAACAGCCCCTTTCCGACCTTTGCCGCGGGATGAATGTCCGTCTGGAAAATCTCCGAAGACCGGCTCTGCAGGTAGAGCGCCAGGTCGACCCGGCCCTTGTTCCACAGCCAATGGGCAAGACGGTGTGTCTGGATGGCGTGGAAGCCCTTGAAATAGAGCACCGGCTGGATGAACCGGGTGCAGGCCGGATCGCGATCATAGACCGCCTGGATGTCGACACGCAGCACGGCGCCCCAATCGCGCCAGTCGCTGACCATTTCCAGGAAAGTCTGCCGCAGCAGGTTGGCCTGAAGGTCCTGGTGATCGAGCCGCTCGCAGACCCGGTGAATGACCGCTTCCTCCAGCGACGGCTGGTTGAGAACGGTCGAATAGAGGAAGGCCGCAAGCAGCGGATCCTGCGCAATGGACCGTTCGGCTTCGAGACGAATCGAATCCCAGATGGGATCTATGGCCTTGACGGATTCGCCCGCCCGCACGCCTGATTTCGCTGACATTGCCGCCTCCGGGCTGGTTTGCATCTTCAGCGCCACGCCGATTTCTCCAACCGCACTGGATACGCTGAAGCGCATTGATAAGGTGTCCATGACCGATGTTCAAATGAAGACATTTGAACGCAGCCTTCAATTGAAGATAAGACACAACGCAGAAAAAACAAATGGGCGGATGAAATGGACGTAAACATATCCTTTGCGGAGGGCGGCATCGCCGCCGCCGTCACCGGCAACGGCATCGGCCGGCTGACCATGAACCGCCCGGAAAAACGCAACGCTTTGACCGATGCGATGTGGCGCGCCGTGCCCGACGCCATCCGCTGGCTGGCCGAAGACCACCACGTCCCTGTCATCATCCTGTCGGGCGCCGGCGACCGGGACTTTTCCGCAGGCGCCGATATCGGCGAATTCGAAACCCTGCGCAAGGATGCCGCCACGGCGCGAGACTACGAGGCCGGAAACTCGGCCGCATTCGCCGCGGTGCGCAATTGCCCTGCCCCGGTCATCGCGGCCGTGCGCGGCATCTGCTTTGGCGGCGGCTTCGGCCTGGCCGCGGCAAGCGACATCAGGCTCGCCGACGCGACCGCCCGCTTTGCCATTCCGGCGGCCCGGCTCGGTCTCGCCTATCCGCTCGACGCGGTGCAGGATCTGGTCCGCGCGCTCGGCGACCAGCAGGCGCGCCACGCCCTGTACTCCACCCGGGAAATCTCCGCGGACGAAGCTCTTGCTTGCGGCTGCCTGATGAAGATCTGCGACCCCGGTCAGCTCGACGCGGAGGCGCTTTCCCTTGCCGCCGCGATCGCCAGTGCGGCCCCCCTGTCGGTGCGCGCGTCAAAGGCCGCGATTTCGGCGGTGCGGAGCAACGCCCGGCAGGACTACGACCACGCAGCCATGCTCGCCGCCTCAACCTTCGACAGCGCCGACTACGCCGAAGGCCGCCGCGCCTTCATGGAAAAGCGCAAACCGGTCTTCAAGGGCTGCTGACGCTTCAGCTTCG
>JAHJUC010000436.1 GCA_018829385.1 Alphaproteobacteria bacterium | reverse complement strand
TTCTCGAAGCCCGTGAGATGCACCCGTTCGAGCACCTCGGCAATCTGCGGCTCGGCCTGCTTGCGGGAGACGCCGCGCAGCCGCAAGGGCAGCCAGACATTGTCGTAGACGCTTGCCCAGGGCAGCAGAGTCGGCTCCTGGAAGACGAAGCCGATGTCATTCTGCCGAAGCGGCGGCCCGCGCCAGTCAACCACGCCCGAGGTCGGCGATGAGAGCCCGGCGATGATCCGCAAGGCCGTCGACTTGCCGCAGCCCGAAGGGCCGAGAAGGCTCATGAAGTCGCCCTCGTTGACGGTCAGGTTGACCCGGTCCAGCGCGGTGACGCCGGATGCGAATGTCTTGCCGATGGATTGCAGGATCAGGAAAGGATTTGTCCGGTCGGGCATGGGTGTCCAGGCATCGTCTTGCAGCATCAAAAAACCCGCCCGGACATCATATGCCCGGGCGGGTTGTCATCTTACTTCTTCAGGTCGAGCCCGACCCCGGCGTTGACATAGTCAAGCGTGTAGGAGGCCTTGATGTCGATGCCGTCCTTGACCACGCCAGCCTTGACCATCTTGTCATAGAAGCTGGCAATCCGCTCGTCGGTCATGGCGCCGATGCCCATGGTCTCGGTGTCGCCGGAATCGACGATGCCGTATTCCTTCAATTCCTTGATCGAAAAGGCGATCTGCTCGTCGCTCATGTCCGGATTGTCTTTCTGGATCATGGCGTTGGCGGCGGCGTTGTCGCCGTAGAGGTAGTTGTACCAGCCCTTGATCGAGCCTTCGACAAAGCATTTGACGGCGTCCGGCTTGCTGTCGATCGTTGCCTGCATCACCTCGATCGTGGTCGAATAGGTGTCAAAGCCGAAGTCCGCGACCAGGAACAGGTTGGGCTCGAAGCCGCCTTCGCGCTGAATGGCGAAGGGCTCGGAGGTGATGTAGCCCTGCTGCACCGACTTCGGGTTGGCGATGAAGGGAGCCGAGTTGTAGGTGTAGGGAACGCGCTTGGACGCATCGAAACCGAACTCGGTGATCATCCACTGGAAATAGCTCTGGAAGCCGGCGTCGCCGAGGATGTACTGCTCGGCATTCTTGAGGTCTTCCCAGGTGTCGAGGCCCTGGCCGGGATGGGTCATGAGCACCTGCGGCTCCTTCTGGAAGGAGGCAGCGACAACCTTGACCGGAATGTTCTGTTCGACCGCCGAGAAGGCTTCAAGCAGATTGCCGCCCATGTGGAAGTCGATCTTGCCGGCGAGCAGCAGCGCGCGGTTGTTCACCTGCGGGCCGCCCTGGGCGATGGTGACATCGAGACCACAGGCGGCATAGGTGCCGTCGGCGACAGACTGATAGAAACCGCCATGCTCGGGCTGGGCAAGCCAGTTTGTTCCGAACGTGACCTTCTCGGCGGCTGAAGCCTGGGCGCCCATGGCCAGAACGACCGCCAGAGCGGCTGAAGAACGAAGAAGAAGCGTCATGTACACCATCCCTTGGTTTTGGTCGGGGATTCGAATCATCCCTCGTGATTTTACCAACATTCATACCTTGCAAGCGTCATGCCATGACAGGTCGCGCAGGTCCTGCCACGGGTTTCCGGCGCCTGCTGCCTGCGCTTTTTTTGAAACTGCCTTCGGAGTAACCCGGTTGCCCAAAAAAAAGCCCGAAAACGAAAACACTTTGCAGAGTGAACCATTCCAGCGCTGTTTGGAATAGACTGGTAAAACTTTGTCGGGTTAATGAACACCGTTCTTGTCTGCCGGGGATTGCCGTCTTGAAGCACCATACACCTGAAACGATAAAGGCGCCGTTCGCCCGCTACAGCCACGGGGTGGAAGTCCCGTCTGGATATCGCCTGATGTTCTGCTCCGGGCAGTTGTCGATCAGCGTTGACGACGAGATTCCGGAAACGGCGGAAGCGCAGACCGAATTGTGCTTCCGGAATGTCGCCGCGATACTGGAAGCCGCCGGCATGTCGCTGAAAGATATCGTGCGGATCAACGCCTATGTCACGGATCGGGCTCATTTGCCCGGCTACATGAAAGTGCGGGACCGCCTGTTTGCCGATCCGGCGCCGGCCTCGACGCTGATGATTGTCTCCGGCTTTGCGCGCGAGGCCTTCAAGGTGGAAATCGAGGTCATTGCCGCCGCGCCGGAATGAGAGTTGAAGGAACATGATGATGAAACGGAAAATCTGGTGGGGCGATTTCACCACACGCGAGTTCGAAGGGCTTGATCCCGAGACGACGATCGCCGTGTTGCCCGTGGCAGCCATTGAACAGCACGGGCCGCATCTGCCGGTGTCGACCGACAGTTCGATCATGCAGGGCATGATCGAGACGGTGATCGACCAGGTGCCCGAGGATCTCGACATCAGGATCCTGCCGATCCAGTGCGTCGGCAAGTCCAACGAACATCAGCATGCGGCGGGCACGCTCACGATCCCGGTGACGACACTGATCGAGCACTGGATCGAGCTCGGCCATTCGATCGCCCGCGCCGGCATCCGCAAGGTGGTGCTGGTCAATTCGCATGGCGGCAACGAGGAGGTGATGGGCATTGTCGCCCGCGAGTTGCGGGTGCGGGCCAGAATGCTGGCAGTCAAGACCTCGTGGATGCGGTTCGGCCTGCCAGCCGGCATGTACAGCGCGACAGAGACGTCCTACGGCATCCACGGCGGCGATGTCGAAACATCGTTGATGCTGCATTTCCGTCCGGATCTTGTCGCCTTCGACAAGGCGGAGAATTTTGTCTCGGCGGTGACGCGCGCCGAAGGCGAGTTCGAGCTGCTGCGCCACACCGGCACGCATGCCTTTGCCTGGATCGCGAGCGACCTCAACCCGTCGGGGACGGTCGGCGAGGCCGCCCTGGCAACCGCTGAAAAGGGCAAGGCGACAGCCCGGCATCAGGCCGAAGGATTCATCCGGCTGATGAGCGATGTCCGGTCCGCCAAACTCGACGACTGGCTGGCCTGACAACGCCGGACCTTGCCGCCTGTGCTGACAGGCGTCAGGACTTGGGTATGGTCTTGATGCGGCCGACCATTTCGACGACGTCGACCTTGAGAAGTTTCGTGAACTTGACGTTGATGGTGTATTTGCCCTGAGACCGCACCTTGCCTCGAATTTCATCGGTGATGCCCGGCATCGTCAGGTGCACTTCTTCGATCCTGCGCGGAAAATAATCGGACGTCAGCAGGCAGCCATCCTCGCACAGATTGACCAACCAGCTGGGCACGGAAATGTAGTCCTCGTGGCCGCGCAGGCGGACACGGGCGATCACCGGACAGTTCGCGTCCCGGCGCGGAAACACTCGCCTTTCGGCTCTGATCTCTTCAAAGGGCTGCGTGAGCAGGTAGTTTTTCGGCTTCATGCACAGATCCTCATTAGCCGCCTACAGCTAAACCGTGACCTTGCCGTACGAAACCTAATTTAGCGTATATTTATTTATTCGATAATGAGGAATTCTCGGGGCCTGTTTTCATCTCCACAAGCGGGTCTGGCAGCCACTGAATTCCTGATCGGGCGGATGGCCGGGCAGTTGCGCCCGGCCATCGCTCTTGTCCGGCAATGCCGGTTCAGGCGTCGAGAACAGCCTCGAAGCCTTCGAAATTCGGGTGGCCGGCATACATGCCCTTGTTGTTGCCTGCATTCTTGTGGGCGTTGCGGAAGTTCTCCGAATGGGTCCAGTCGACGAAGCTTTCATGCGACTGCCAGACGGTGTGGGACGCATAGAGCGTTTGTCCGGTTGCTTCGTTTTTCGGGCCCTTCAGCAGGTGAAAGGTCTGGAAACCGGGAACCTCCTTCAGGCTCGAGTCGCGATTGCGCCAGACATTCTCGAACGCTTCCTCGTGGCCTTCATTGATGATGAAGCGGTTCATTGCGATAAACATGCAGTCTTCTCCTTTTCGTGTTTTCTAACCTGGGGGGCTTGATCTCCGGGGCAATCCTTGCTCCCGAAAAATGCGATTGATCGGGGCATCGTCTCAACTTCTTCAGAGCCTTCGGACGGTTGCGGATCGGGATGTGCGAGAAAGAGAGGATCGATAAAAGCCGCGTCGGCGGCCATCTGTTCGCTCACGGCTTTGTGCATCTGTAGCCGGCAAAGGGTCTGGAAACAGTACATCTTTCTATCTCCGGAATTCGATCGGAATGACAAAACGGGTCTGGGCGCCGGCCGGCGGCCTGGGGAACGGCGCCGCACGCTTGACATGGGCGAGCGCAGCCTTGTCGACCCTGGCGTTGCCGGAGCTTCTCGATACGGTCACGCTGACGGCCTGGCCGCCAGCGGTGACGTGGAAGCTGACATGGGTCACGCCCTTGCCGCCGGCATTCCTCTGCCTGGTCCTGGCAATCTTTGCATAGACCTTGCCGGGATAGTTGGCGGCCGCGGCGTTGCCCGAATTGGCGGACGTCGGTTTCGATTTGTTCTTGCCGCTGGTTTCGGCCTTTGCGGTGGCGGATCCGTCGCTGGAACCGGCCTTGTTGTTGACCTTTGATTTCGAGGTCTCGCTTCCGGCACTGGTTTTGGCGCGCGGTTTTGAAGGCTTCTCGGGTTTGGGCCTTGGTGTGGGAACCGGAGCTTCGGCAATCACGGGCTCCTCAACCGGCTTGACCGTTTCCACGGCCTTTATCGGTTCGATCCGCTCAGGTTTGTCCTGCGCGGTTTTCGTAGGCGTGATTTCGGTCGGCTGGACGGCGGGTGCCTGTGGCGAGACCGCTTCGACCGGCACAGGTGTGGCCGGCGCAACAAGCACCTCATCCTCGGCGGGTTCCACCTTGTACAGAGTTGGCGAGGGCGCAGTTTCTACCGGCGGCGTCGGTGCCACTGCAACCTGCTGCGGAGCCTTGGCCGGTTGGGTAACAGGTGTTGGCTTGGTGACCGGTTCAGTCTCCGCGATGGTTGCATCTTCGGTCTCCACCGGATCAAGCCGGTCACCTGCCTTGACCAGGTCGGCGAAATCGCTGCCCAGGACCGCCTCGTTCTCGCCGTCGCCGCCCTCGACCAGGATCTCCTGGCCGAACTCGGGCGAGATAGCCATCGCCGCGACGTGCAGCAGCGACGAGGCGAGTACGGCGACAAGCGCCGTCAGACGCAATCTGGCGGTGCGGGATATCATCGGTTAACGCCCTGTTCGGTCACCAGCATGATCTTTCCGGCGCCGAGGCCGCGCAACTGCCTGCCGATGTCGATGAGCCTGGCGGCGGGAAGCTCACGGTCGGGGACCAGCCGTATCGCCTTGAGATCGTCCGGGTTCGCCTCCTGCTTGATGGTGACATAGTGCGCCGGCGTCACCAGTGCGCCGCGGTATTTCATCAGCCCGTCGGGCATGATCACCAGCGCATCCGGCGGTTCGCGGTTTTCCAGCTCTGCGGTCGAGACAAGCCTGACCTCTCCGTCTAGCGGCGGGGCGATCTGGGCTGCGACGATGAAAAAGATCAGCATCAGGAAGACGATGTTGATCAGGGCGATCGTCGGTTCGGGCTTTGCCCGTCGGGATGATGTTGGCGCCACTCGCATCGGAAATCCTACCGCACGATCTGCAGGCTGATGTCGGCGGAACGCCTGAGCACCAGCAGGGTGTCGACCAGTTGCTGTGAGCTCGCGGTCTCGTCGACCGACAGGATGATGGCATTGACACCGGACTCGAACTTCAGCCGCTCGATCTCGCCGGCAAGTGTCTGGCTGCTCAATTCCGATCCGTTCAGCAGCAGCCGGTCAGCCGTGAGCTTGAGAAAGGCCGGAACGCTGGCTTGCCGCGCCGGATCGCCGCCGCCGGATGCGCCGAGCTCGACATCGGCAAATCGCGAGAAGGTCGAACTGAGCATGAAGAACAGCAACAACAGGAAGATGATGTCGATGAGCGAGGTCATCGAAATCTGCCGTCGTCTGTATCCGGAAGCCTCAAGCCGCATCGGCGGGAACAGGCCATCCGCCTGCCAGTGAAGCCGATGAACGCGGATCGTCGAACGACTGGTGCGCCACCGGGTTGAGAATGCGGGTCACCGCCATCTCGATGGCCAGCTGATGACGCTCGACCCGGCTTTCGAAATAGGTCAGCGCAATGCTGGTCGGCATGGCGACGGCCAATCCCACGGCCGTGGTCAGGAGTGCCACCCAGATTCCGCCAGCCAGGATCGAGGGATCGACGCTGTTGCCCGATTGCTGCAGGGCCTGGAAGGCGGTGATCATTCCCAGCACCGTGCCGAACAGGCCGATCAGCGGGGCGATCTGGGCGATGGTGTCGAGGGCCCGGAAGCCGCGCTGCAGGGCCTTGATCTGCGCGTTGGCGTTGACCGCCAGCACATCCTCGATATCGGCGCGCGAAAGGTTGTTGTCGGCGGACTGGCGCTTGAGGCGCACCGCCAGCATCTCTATGCTGTGCACGCCCTTGCGGGTGCCCAGCCTGAGTGATCCGAACTGCCAGAACTTGAACAGCGCGATGGCAACGGCGATCACCGAAAGCAGCAGCAGCAGCACCACGACCGGACCACCGGCCTCGATGAGTTGAACGATCCGGGCGAGGGGGTTTTCGAGAAGGCTCATCCGACAATCTCCGTCCCGGAGGAACTCTTGAGTTCAAGCTGATCCATGCATTCGGTTCCCTTCAGCGCCTGGCCCTTGCAGGATGCTGCCCCGTTGATCAGGACCCGGCCGATATCGCCGCAGCGGATATCCGGCAGATCGAACTGCCGGACCCGTGTCTTGCCCATGGGCAGTGACTGGAAGTCGAACAGGGCGAAACGATCGACCGTGCCGGCGGTGTTGAACAGGACCGTCTCCAGCGACAGCTCATCGAGTGCGGCGCCGGTGCTGTTGCTTGCCACGAACACCAGCCGGCAGCTTTGGCCGACCTGCTCGAGGGCGTTGAGGTCCACCGACAGCTTTCCCGGTTCTTCCGCATGTACGGAGGTGGCGGCAACCGCAAGCCCCAGGACGAGCGTCAGGATTGCCGGTTTGGGGATTGCGATTGCCATTTTCAGTCTCCTTGGTCCCTACCAGCCGAACTGCTTGGCGAGGCTGACCTTGAAGGTCCGGCCCTTGCCATTGTCGTTGGACAGGAAGTCGCGGTACTTGGTGTCGAAGACATTCTCGACCCGGAAGGATGCTTCCCAGCCGTTGAACTGGCTTTCCTGATCCGGGCGCCAGTTGATGTAGACATCATGGGTGTTGAAGGATGCGCGTCTGAGAGCCTCGGCGGCGAAATCCGTCGTCGCGGCAGTGGGGACGGGAACCCGTGTTTCCGCGAACACGAAGCGGCCTTCCCAGCCAAAGCTCACACCGCGATCGGGTATGCGGTAGCCGGCGCCGATATTG
>JAHJUC010000049.1 GCA_018829385.1 Alphaproteobacteria bacterium | reverse complement strand
GATGCCGAACGACATCATGGCAATGCCGACGGCAATGTCATTGACCTTCTTGAGGCTGCAGATGATGCCATGCATCAGGCCGAGAAAGACGCCGGAGAAGCCGGCGGCCAGAACGCCGAGCCAGGGCGAGCCGGTGTGAAACGAAATGGCGTAGGCAACCATGGCGCCGAGCACCAGATTGCCTTCGAGTCCGAGATTGATACGGCCCGATTTCTCGGTCAGCGTCTCGCCCAGCGCCACGAAAATGAACGGGGTCGAGACCCGGATGGCACCGCCCAGCATGGCAATCAGGATGGTGGTAAGAGCTTCGGCCGTCATGTCCGCTCCGTGCTGATTTTTGGCTGGAAGATGGCGAAGCGGCCGTAGAGGCTGTCGCTGGCCAGCAGCACCACAAAGATGATCCCCTGCAGCACCAGCGCCGTGGCGTCAGGCATGTCCATCCGGCGCTGGATCAGCCCGCCCGAGGCTTCGATGGCGCCGAACATGATTGCCACCGGCACGATCATCAGCGGATTGTGCCGCGCCAGAAACGCCACCAGAATGCCGGTGAAGCCGTAGCCTGCGACCAGCGAGGCATTGGCCTGCCCGTGAATGGCGGCGACTTCGAAATAGCCGGCGAGACCGGCGCAGGCGCCGGCGATGGCCGAGCAGACGACAATCAGTGAGCCGACGGGCAGCCCCTGCGCCAGAGCCGCCCGGGGATTGCCGCCGGTGACGCGGGCGGCGAAGCCGAAGGTGGTCCGCGACATCAGGATCTGCAGGGCCACGGCCAGCACCAGGCCGAAGACCAGGCCCCAATGCACATCGGTGCCGGGAATGTTGCCGACCATGTAGTCCTTGCCGATCGGCATGGTGGAGGGCTTGTTCTGGGATGCCGGGTCGCGCAGCGCGCCCTCGACGAAGAAGTTCATGATGGCTATGGCGATGTAGGTCAGAAGCAGCGTCGAGATGGTTTCGTTGACGCCGCGGCTGTGCTTGAGCCAGCCGGCAATGGCGTTCCAGGCGCCGCCGGCGGCCATGGCAACGAGCACCATGAGCAGCATCGTCAGAGCGACCGGCGCCTCAGCCGAGACGAGCGGGATTGCCAGCGCCGCAGCGGCAAATCCACCGATCACCAGTGCGCCTTCGGCACCGATCATAACCAGACCGATACGAGCAGGAATGGCGAAGGCAAGTCCGGTCAGGATCAGCGGCGCCGCACGCTGCAGAGTGTTCTGGAAAGAAAACGAGGTACCGAAGCCGCCGCGCCAGACCAGTTCGAAAAACTGGGCGGGGCTCTTTCCCAACAGCGTCAGGAAAAGCGAAAAGATGATGGCCGATGCAATCAGGGCCCCGAGCGGTATGACTACCGCCTCAATCGAGGCGCGGATGCGGGCAGTATCATAGGCGGGAGGTGTGGCGAACGACGTCTCTGCTTGTGCCATGACTGATCACGATCATTCTCAAAGGCAAACAAATCGGGCCGCGCGGGATCTCTCCGCGCAGCCCGGCGACAGGTCAGGTGATCGAGCCGATCACACCTTCGAGCAGGTAACCCATGCCATCGAGCTCCGGATCGTAATTGTCGTAGCTCTTGTCGATCACCAGATTGCCCTTGTTGTCCTTGAGCGGGCCGACATAGATCGGCTTGCCTTCCTTCAGGCCGGCGATCGCCGCATCGGCTGCCGCGATGGCCTCCGGCGTTGCGCCGGCGCCGTAGGCGGTGTTCCTGACCATGTCGTTGTGGTAGCCGCCGACAACCACATTCGGCAGGGTTTCGCCCTTGCCCAGCATCTCGGCATACATTGAGTAGATGGTTTCCCACTTGTACTCCGCGCCGGTGATGAAGCCCTTGGGCGCAAGTGCTGCCTGCGACGCATTGTGACCACAGCTCTTGACGCCGCGGCCCTCGGCCGTCTCGATGACCACCTTGGGGCCGTCGACATGGCAGGTGAGCACGTCACAGCCTGCATCCACAAGCGCGTTGGCGGCTTCGGCCTCGCGCACCGGCAACGACCAGTCGCCGGTGAAGATGACCTGCACCTCAGCATTCGGATTGACCGAACGTGCGCCAAGCAGGACCGAGTTGATGTTGGAGAGCACGGTCGGGATCGGCTTGGCCGCGACAAAGCCGATCTTGTTGGACGTGGTGCTGAGGCCTGCGGCCACACCATCCACATAGTGCGCCTGGTTGAGGTAGCAGAAATAGCTGCCCAGGTTGGCCGGGTGCTTGTCCTTGTTCCACAAGGGGGCCGCGTGGCGGAACTGGACGTCGGGATACTTGTTGGCGAGATCGACCATGAACGGATCGAAATAGCCGAACGATGTGCCCAGGATCAGGTTCGCCCCGTCAAGGTTGATCATTGATTCCATCGATTTGGAGACGGAATCGGTCTCGGGAACGTTTTCTTCCTCGATGACGGTGACATTGTCGGTCTTCTTGAGGATTTCCATCGCGACCGCGTGCGCCTGGTTCCAGCCGAAATCATCGCGCGGACCGACATAGACCGCACCGAGCACCACGCTGTCGGCGGCGGATGCTGTCTTGATGAAAGGCATCGGCAGCGCCATCGCCGCGATGCCGGCGGCGCCGGTCTTCAAGATCGAACGCCGTGAAATCTGTCTTGTAGCCATGTCCAGTTCCTTTGCTGGCTTTGCGAACCCCTGCTATGGCCGGATCTGGAGAGACACCCGGCTGTTGGAAGTTTTGCAAGAGACGTGCCAGTTCGGCGGCAACATTTTTTCTCAATCTTTACAAAGAGATGTGGAACTGCATCGGGACATGGAAGAACCACCGAGAGCAGAATCCGGGCAGCCGGAGGTGAAAATATGAACAAAACATTAATTGCGCTTGTTTTTTAGGCAGTTTGTTATCGATTGCATACAATAATAATATCGAAGGTTTCCGACCTGCGAGTTTGCGGGCTCCCGTCAGGCCAGACCGCTCGCCTTGTAGGTCGGGTTCAGCCGGCTCTCCAGGTAGTCATCACCGCGGATGGGCGCATAACGTGGCGGATTGCCGGGTCCGCTGCAGGTCGGCAGGCATTCGACGATCGCCTCCGGGTTCGGATCGAGGAAG
>JAHJUC010000435.1 GCA_018829385.1 Alphaproteobacteria bacterium | reverse complement strand
GCTGTTCGACGAGGCCACCTCGGCGCTCGATCCGGAACTGGTCGAGGAGGTCAACCTGGTGATGAAGCAGCTCGCCGAAGAGCACATGACCATGATCATCGTCACCCACGAGATGGGCTTTGCCCAGGACGTCTGCGACCGCGTGCTGTTCATGGACCAGGGCGTCGTCGTCGAGGAAGGCCCGCCGGAGGTAATCTTCCGGAATCCCTCCAATGAACGTACGAAGAATTTCCTCCGCAAACACCTCAAAGGACAGCATTAACGTGAAGACCAGCGGCGCCGATCTGAAGTCGAACCTCTTCTACCAGTCCCGTCTCACCCGGCCGATGCTCGACCGGTCGGAGGGCATCTATCTCTATGACACCACGGGAAAGCGCTATCTCGACGGCTCGAGCGGCGCGATGGTGTCCAATATCGGCCATTCCAACCCCAATGTTCTGGCGGCGATGAAAAAGCAGATGGACAAGGCCACCTTCGGCTACCGGCTGCATTTCCAGAACGAGGCGGCGGAGAAGCTGGCGCGGATGACGGCTGCGCGGATGCCCGAGGAGCTTGACCGGGTGTTCTTCGTTTCCGGCGGCTCGGAAGCGGTGGAAAGCACCATCAAGCTGGCGCGGCAATATGCGCTGGCGATCGGGCAAGACAGCCGCTGGAAGGTGATCTCGCGCTTTCCCTCCTATCACGGCGGCACGCTGGGCGCGGTGGCGCTGACCGGCTACGACCCGCTGACAAGGCCGTTCGAGCCGATGTTCCGGCCGATGCCGAAGATCGCCGCACCGCTGTGCTATCTCGACCGCGACAATCTGTCGGACGCGGATCGCGGGCTGAAATATGCCGACATGCTGCGCGACGAGATCATCGCCCAGGGGCCGGAAACCGTTCTCGCCTTTATCATGGAGCCGGTCGGCGGCGCTTCCACCGGCGCGCTGGTGGCGCCCGACAGCTATTACGGCCGCATCCGCGAGATCTGCGACGAGTTCGGCATCCTCCTGATCTACGACGAGGTCATGACCGGGGCAGGCCGCACCGGCACCTTCGTCGCCTCCGAGCACTGGGGCGTGATCCCCGATATTGTCGCGCTGTCGAAGGGCTTTGCCGCGGGCTACGCGCCGCTCGGCGCGATGGTGGCCAAGAACGCAATCGTCGATCATGTGCTCGACGCCGGCGGTTTCATGCATGGCTTCACCTATGCCGGCAACCCGCTCGCCTGCGCCGCCGGTTGCGCGGTGCTTGAGGAAATGGACCGGCTCAGGCTGGTCGACAATGCCCGCGACATGGGCGATTTGCTCAAGGCGGAATTGACCAAGCTGATGGACCGCTATCCCTTCATCGGCGACGTGCGCGGCAAGGGGCTGCTCTTGGCCTTCGAGCTTGTCTCCGATCGCGAGACGATGACGCCCTTGCCCAAGGGCCTCAACGCCTACAACCGCCTGGTCGATCTCGCCTACGAGCGCGGCCTGATCATCTATTCGCGGCGGACCCGCGGCGGGCACGAGGGCGACCACTTCCTCGTCTGCCCGCCGCTGATCATCACTGCCGGCCAGATCGGCGAGATCATTGCTACTCTGATCGAGTGTCTGGACGCGATGGCCGGCGAGATGAACCTGCCGGTGAACCTGTAATGCCCGCACTCGACAAATCGACGAGCATGGCAGAGGCCATCGCCCAGATCGGCGACGGCGCCCGCGTCATGATCGGCGGCTTCGGCGTGCCGGGTACCCCGTTCTGCCTGATCGAGGAACTGGTTCGGCACGGGCCGAAAGGCCTCACCATCATCAAGAACGACGCCAACGAGGCCGGCATGGGCGTCGACTGGCTGCTCAGCGCCGGCATGGTCAAGCGGCTCATCACCAGCCATGTCGGGCTCAACGGCAACGCCATCAGGATGATGAACGCCGGCGAGATCGAGGTGGAGTTCGTCGCCCAGGGCATTCTCGCCGAACGGATCCGCATTGCCGGAGCGGGTCTGAAGGGCTTTGTCTCCGACATCGGCATGGGCACTTTGCTGGCCGAAGGCAAGCAGCGGCTCGAGATCGACGGGGCGACCTATCTGTTCGAACCGGCGATCGAGGCCGATTTCGCGCTGGTGCACGCCGCCCGCGCCGATATCGGCGGCAACCTCGTCTACGAGGCGACCGCGCGCAATTTCAATCCGCTGATGGCGATGGCGGCGGAATGCACCATCGCCGAGGCCGAGACCATCGTCCCCATCGGCGGAATTGGTCCGGATGCCGTGCACACGCCGGCGCCCTTCGTCGATCATCTGGTCGCCCTGCCTGAACAGCTGATGGAGGTCTACGGTGTCGTCAAGCGCTAAGGACAGAATGCTCGCCCGGGCGGCGCGCGACATCACGCCCGGCATGACCGTCAATCTCGGCATCGGCCTGCCGACGCAGGTGATGAACTTCGTCGCCGCCGATTGCCCGGTGTGCCTGCACTCGGAAAACGGCATCGCCGGTGTCGGCGGGCTGGCGGCGCCCGGCCACGCCAACCGCAACCTGATCGATGCCGGCGGCGGCTACATCACCTGTGCGCCCGGCGGATCGTTCTTTGACAGCGCCGTGTCGTTCGCGCTTGTGCGGGGAGGGCGGCTCGATCTCACGCTTCTCGGCGCCTTCGAAGTGGCGGCCAATGGCGATCTCGCCAACTGGATCATTCCCGGAAAATTTGCCGCCGGCGTCGGCGGCGCCATCGAGCTGGCGCAGAAGGCGCGCCGGGTCGGGGTTCTCACCACCCACACCGACAAGCACGGCAATCCGAAGATCCTCGAGCGCTGCACCCTGCCGCTGACCGCGGTCGGCTGCGTCCACCGGATCTACACCGACATGGCGGTCTGCGACGTCAGGCCCGACGGGCTGCATCTGGTCGAGATCGCCGAAGGCGTTACGCTCGCCGAGGTGCGCGACGCCACCGGGGCGCCCCTGATCGTCGCCGCCGGGCCGATGCCGATATTCTAGGAGCGAGACCCATGACGCCTGACAACGAGACAGACATCCTCAAGGCCGTCGACGCGGTGTTCGACCGCGAGATCGCGTTTCTGGCCGAACTCACCTCGCACCCGTCAACCCGCGGCAATGAGCAGTCGGCGCAGGATTTCATGGCGCGCGAACTGGCGGAACGCGGCTACGAGGTCGACCGCTGGACCATCGACGTCGCCGACATTTCCCATCTGCCGGGGTTCTCGCCGGTGATTGGCAATTACGAGGATGCGGTCAATGTGGTCGGCACTCACCGGACCCGCGGCGGCAACGGCAAGAGCCTGATCCTCAACGGCCATGTCGACGTGGTGCCGGAAGGCCCGCTCGACATGTGGGAGACGCCGCCCTACGAGCCGCGGGTCGAGGACGGCTTCATGTATGGCCGCGGCGCCGGCGACATGAAGGCGGGGCTTGCGTCGAACCTGTTCGCGCTCGACGCGCTCAGGCATCTCGGCTTTGCGCCCGCGGGTGACGTGTTCATCCAGTCCGTGGTCGAGGAGGAGTGCACCGGCAACGGCGCGCTCGCCTGCCTGCAGCGCGGATACAAGGCCGATGCGGCGCTGATCCCCGAGCCGTTCGAGGAGAAGCTGGTCACCGCGCAACTCGGCGTGTTGTGGTTCCAGGTGCATCTCAAGGGCATCCCGGTGCATGTCGCCTATGCCGGCAACGGCTCGAACGCCATCGAGGCGGCGATTCCGCTGATTGCCGCGCTGCACGAGATGGAGCACCGCTGGAACGAGCCCGGCCGCCGTCACGGCGCCTATGCCGGGCACAACCACGCGCTCAATCTCAATATCGGCAAGATCCAGGGCGGCGACTGGACCAGTTCGGTGCCGGCCTGGTGCGTGTTCGACGTGCGCATGGGGCTGTTTCCGGGCCAGAAGCTCGACGAGGCCAAGCGCGAGATCGAGGCGGTGCTGGCCGACGCCGCCAAATCCCACCCGTTCCTTGCCAAGAACGCGCCGGAGATCGTCTATCACGGCTTTCATGCCGAAGGCTACGCGCTGTCGGAAGACGCATCGGAGGACGCCGGCCGGGCGATCTCAGCGCTCGAGAGCGCGCACCGCGCGGTCACCGGCGCCAGCCTCGACAAGCTCGCCATCACCGCGACCACCGACGCGCGGTTCTTCGGGCTCTATGCCGGCATTCCGGCGCTGGTCTATGGGCCCAGGGCCGAAGCAATCCACGGCTTCAACGAACGCGTCGATCTCGAATCGGTCCGCCGGGTAACGCAAGCGACAGCACTTTTCATCGCCAGCTGGTGCGGGCTGGAGAAGATCTGAGAAGCTTGCCGGAAACGGGCGCTCCGGTTGAGCTTCAATCGGCGCGCATCGCTGCGCGGTAGTCCCGCGGAGACATGCCGAAGCGCTCCCTAAAGATGCGGGAAAAATGCTGCAGGTTGTTCAGGCCCCAGCGCATGGCAATCGCGCTGACGGTCAGTCCGGCAAGTTGCGGATTGCGCAGATCGGAGGCCACTCCGGAAAGCCGCTGATCGCGGATCTTGGCTGCGACCGACGTTCCTTCGGCCTGGAACACCTCGCTCAGGCGGCGGACCGAAATTGAAAGCGCTGCGGCGATTTCGGCGCGGTCGAGGTCCGGATCGCGGATCCGCTGCGCGATGACGGTGTCGGCCTGGTGGATCAAGCGCTGTTCGGAGGCGGTGTGGATGGCGCCGGCGCCCTGCAAGGTTGTCAGTCCGGTTGCGCAGAGATCGATGATGCTGTCCTCGAGACAGCGACGGGTGACGGCGTTGGCGCTCGCCTGCGCCTCGACAAGGCGCAGCACGCTGTCGCGGACGAGGCCGCCAATCTGCGTGGCGCCGCTGACGGTCATCCCGGTCAGAAGGTCGGCATTCGGCAGTCTGTGCAACATCTCCTGGCGCGGCACCTGGACCACAAGCTGGCGGAAGCCGTCGGGCAGGGTCAGATCATAGGGATCGATGGAGCTGTAGAGCGCAAAGTCGCCGCAGCCGAGTTCGGCAGTTCGCCCGCACTGCTGCACGAGCCCCTGTTTTTCAAGCTGGATGCTGAGCAGGAACCAGGCCTCGGAGGCCTGGGCGATGTCGCGCCTGCGGCGGCGCACCAGTTGCTGGCTGCCGGAAACGAAAGAGGTCGAAATCCGGGGCATCCGGCTCAACCTGATCTCTCCGGAAAAATCGGCGCGGCTGTTGGTGACGCATTCGAGCTGGACATAGGCATCGCACACCGCCTCGCGCCAGAATGCAAATCTGTCGTGCTTGTGGACCGCATTCGTCGTCAGGTGGATGCCGGATTCCGTCAAGTCAGCCTCCGTGAAACGTCCCTCAGGATTGACCATTCGCGGCGAAAATCAAGCGGTTTTTGACCGCCGCCCGGAATCACAAGTCCGTCCGCCCAATCTGCAACGCAGCCCGTCGCGGCGGGTGGCAGTCTTGCAGACGATGAAAATCCAACCAAGGGGAACTCACATGTCAGGATCTTTCAAAGTTGCAGCAGTGCAGGCCGCTCCGGCATTTCTCGATCTGGACGCGGGCATCGACAAGGCAGTCGGGCTGATCGAGCAGGCCGCGGCAGAGGGCGCGAAGCTGATCGCCTTTCCGGAAACATGGCTGCCCGGCTATCCGTGGTGGATCTGGCTCGATGCGCCGGCAGTCACCATGCCCTACGTCATTCCCTACAATCGCAACTCGGTCGTACGCGGCAGTGCCGAGGACGAGCGCCTTGCAAAGGCCGCGCGCGACAACCACATCCAGGTCGTCATGGGGCTCTCCGAGCGGCACAACGGCACGCTCTATCTCGCCCAGTGGCACTATGGCGCCGATGGCGAGATCATCTCGCGGCGGCGCAAGCTCAAGCCGACCCATGTCGAGCGCACGGTGTTCGGCGAAGGCGACGGCTCCGACATGGTGGTCAGGCAGACCGATCTCGGCCGGGTCGGGGCGCTGTGCTGCTGGGAACATCTGCAGCCGCTCAACAAGTATGCGCTGTATTCGCAGAACGAGCAGATCCACGTCGCCTCCTGGCCGAGCTTCAGCCTCTACAGGGGCGGCGCCTATGCGCTCGGGCCGGAACTCAACACCTCTGCCAGCCAGATGTACGCGGCGGAAGGCCAATGCTTCGTCATCGCAGCTTGCGCCACCGTGAGCCAGGAGATGGTCGACATGCTCTGCGACAACCCGATGAAGCAGCAGTTCCTGACCACCGGCGGCGGATTCGCCCGCATCTTCGGCCCCGACGGCTCGCCGATGGGCAATGTGCTCGACGAGCACGAGGAAGGGCTGGTGATCGCCGAGATCGATCTCGACATGATCTCGATCGCCAAGGCGGCGGGCGATCCATGCGGCCACTATTCGCGCCCTGACGTGTTCCGGCTGATGTTCAACCAGAAACCGAGCCCCGTGGTGATGGCGTTCGACAACGAGGC
>JAHJUC010000434.1 GCA_018829385.1 Alphaproteobacteria bacterium | reverse complement strand
CGATCATCGTGGCGCCGGCGAGCGCCAGCGCGGCAAGGCCGCACGAGAGACGGCGGGAAGCGGACATGGCGAACCTCATGCGGCGCGGACGCGGCCGGCGAAACGCCGCTATCCTAATCCGGAGAGGCTAAGAAATGACTGTCGGGTCGAAGCTAGTGGACGCCCCCGCCCCGGCGCGACAGCAGGGCGGCGAGTTCGGTCTCGTTCTTGGCGAAGACGATGTGCCCGTGCCTGTTGGTTTCGCCAACGAAATCGCGCAAGGGCGCGCTGCGGCCGAGATGGGCGGAGATATCGCCGACAAAACCGACGCGCAGGCCGTAATTGCTGAATTTCTGCATCACCGCGCCGGCAAGACCGGTCGACAGCCTGAAAAAAGCGTCCGGCAGGCGCGCGACCGGCACGACCAGCATGTCGCAATCGCTGCCATAAGTCTCGCCCATGAGGTCGAGCGCAGCCTGCTCGGAGGCGAGCAGCGGCCCGTCCGGCGCGGCGAAAACGATGGTCAAGCCGGCAAGTTCCCCGGTCCTCACTTGAGCTTGGCCATGTCCTTGCGGGCGATCTCGGGCACCGGGATGCCGCGCTTTTCCATAGTGGCGAGCACGGATTTCGGCAGGTCGGTTCGGCACTGGCAGTTTTTCAAGTGCGTCAGGTGCCATTCGAGGCGCTGGTCCTCGCTGGGGTTCTTCGGCATCGGATTGGCCTTGTGCCATTCGGCATTGATCTTGCCCATGATCGTCCTCCCAAAACGAAAGCGGCACGCGATCCCTATCCGGATCGCGTGCCCAAACCCGTCAGCAGCTGGCAGCGGCAATTCCGCGGCGGCTAGGCCTTCAGAATGCTGGTGCCGGCATAGGCTGCCGAACTGCCCAGCTGCTCCTCGATGCGGATGAGCTGGTTGTACTTGGCAATGCGATCCGAACGCGACATCGAGCCGGTCTTGATCTGCCCGCAATTGAGGGCAACGGCGAGATCGGCGATGGTCGAGTCCTCGGTCTCGCCCGAGCGGTGCGACATGACGGTGGTGTAGCGGGCGCGGTGGGCCATGTCGACGGCGCGGATGGTTTCGGTCAGGGTGCCGATCTGATTGACCTTGACGAGCAGCGAATTGGCGACGCCCATCTTGATGCCGGAATCGAGACGCTCGGTATTGGTGACGAACAGGTCGTCGCCGACGAGCTGGCACTTGGAACCGAGGGCTTCGGTCAAAGCCTTCCAGCCCTCCCAGTCGTCCTCGGCCATGCCGTCCTCGACCGAGATGATCGGGTAGCGCGCAACCAGGTCGGCAAGCAGCTTGACGTTTTGTTCCGGCGTCAGCGACAGGCCGGCGCCCTTCATCTCGTACTTGCCGTTCTTGAAATATTCCGACGCGGCGCAGTCGAGGGCGATATAGACGTCCTCGCCGGGCGTGTAGCCGGCGGCCTCGATCGACTTGACGATGAAGCCGAGGGCTTCGTCGGCCGACTTGAGATTGGGAGCAAAGCCGCCCTCGTCGCCGACATTGGTGTTGTGGCCCTGGGCGGCAAGACCCTTCTTGAGATTGTGGAAGACTTCCGCGCCGATGCGGACCGCGTCGGCCAGCGAGTCGGCGCCAACCGGCATGATCATGAATTCCTGCATGTCGATCGGGTTGTCGGCATGGGCACCGCCATTGACGATGTTCATCATCGGCACCGGCAGGACATGGGCATTCGGCCCGCCGACATAGCGATAGAGCGGCAGTTCGGAAGATTCGGCGGCGGCCTTGGCGACAGCGAGCGAGACGCCGAGAATGGCGTTGGCGCCGAGGCGCCCCTTGTTCGGCGTGCCGTCGAGTTCGATCATGGCCATGTCGACCCCGATCTGGTCGAGCCCGTCCATGCCCTGGATTTCGTCGGCGATGGCGTCGTTGACATTGTCGACGGCGTTCATCACGCCCTTGCCGAGATAGTCGTTGCCGCCGTCGCGCAGCTCGACCGCTTCATGCACGCCGGTCGAGGCGCCCGAGGGCACCGCCGCGCGGCCGAAGCTGCCGTCATCGAGCACAACATCCACCTCGACGGTGGGATTGCCGCGGCTGTCCAAAATTTGGCGCGCATGGACATCGATAATGGCTGACATCGCTTTTTCCTTGAGTTTTCAGTCGGGGGAGGGAATACGGGGCGTTGATATACCCGTCACATGAAGAAAGAAAGATGCGACACGGTTTCCGGTGGAGCGGTAATCTGTCAGGGTTGACCTTTGCTTTCACGCTCCCATATCCCCTAGCGACCTGATGGCGCTCGGCTTTGCGGGGGAGGATATGTCCGAACCGGCTTTTCGTACCGAAAACCTGACCAAGACCTATGGCAGCGGCGAGACGTCAGTCTTCGCCTTGCGCGGTACTGATCTGGCCTTGCCCAGCGGCGAGATGACGGTGCTGCTCGGTCATTCCGGATCGGGCAAATCAACGCTTCTGAACATTCTGGGCGGGCTCGACACCGCCACTTCCGGCAAGGCCTTTTTCCGCGACACCGAACTGACCCGGCTCAGCGACAACGGTCTGACCCGTTTCCGGCGCAACCATGTCGGCTTCGTCTTCCAGTTCTACAATCTGGTGCCGAGCCTGACGGCGCGCGAGAACGTGGCGCTGGTGACTGAAATCGCCCGCGAACCGATGAAGGCGGAAGAAGCGCTTGACCGGGTCGGGCTTTCCAAACGCATGGACCATTTCCCGGCACAGATGTCGGGCGGCGAGCAGCAGCGGGTCGCCATCGCCCGCGCCATCGCCAAGCGCCCCAACGTTCTGTTGTGCGACGAGCCGACCGGGGCGCTCGACAGCAAGACCGGCATCACCGTTCTTGAAGCCCTCGCCCAGATCAACGAGGAGCTCGGCACGACCACGGTCATCATCACCCACAATGCCGAAATCCAGCGCATCGCCCATCGCGTGCTGTTCATGGCGGACGGGCGCATTGTCGACGAAAAGGTCAACGAACAGCGCATGCGCCCCTCCGAGGTCTCCTGGTGAGCGCGCTCGATACCAAGCTGGTGCGCGATTTCCGCCGGTTGTGGGCGCAGGCGCTGGCCATCGCGCTGGTGGCGGCGGCGGGCGTCATGACGCTTCTTGTCGGCATCGGCACCTACCGCTCGCTCAGCGACACGCGCGAAGCCTATTACGACCGCAATGCCTTTGCCGACGTGTTCGCCACCGCCATACGGGCGCCCAACAGCCTTTACGACCGCATCGTTCACATACCGGGCGTCTCCCGGGCGGAAACGCGGGTTCAGGGCAATGCCATACTCGACATCGAGGGGATGAGTGAACCGGCGAGCGGCATGATCCTGTCCATTCCCGATCTCGGCGAGCCGAGCCTCAACCGGCCGGCGTTGATCGAGGGCAATCTGCCCGAACCGGGCCGGCCCGACACCGTAGCGATCTCCGAGGCCTTCGCGGAGGCGCACGGATTCGCGCCGGGCGACAGCTTTTTGGCCAATATGGGCGGCATCAAGCGCGAATTGACCATTTCCGGCATCGTTTTGTCGCCCGAGTTCATCTATTCGATCGGCCCGGGTCTGCTGGTGCCGGACAATCGCCGCTTTGGCATAATGTGGATGCGATATTCCGAGGCGGCGGCGGTGTTCGACCTCAAGGGGGCCTTCAACTCGGTGGCACTCAAGCTGTCGCTCGAGGCCTCCGAACAGGGCGTGATCGATGCGTTGGACGAAATTCTCAAGCCTTATGGCGGACGCGGTGCCTATGGACGGGCGCAGCAGGTCTCCAATGCCTTCCTCGATTCCGAACTGATCCAGCTCGAAGGCATGAGCGCGACGTTGCCGCCGATCTTTCTCGGCGTTGCCGCGTTCCTGGTCAACATGACGCTGGCCCGCCTCGTGGCCCTCGAACGCGAGCAGATCGGGTTGATGAAGGCACTCGGCTATGGCCGCATCGCCATCGCCTGGCACTACATGAAGCTGGCGCTCGCCATCGCGACAGGAGGGGTGATCCTTGGCTGGATCATCGGCGACTGGGCGACCCGTGCTATGGCGGTGCTCTATGCCGAATACTACAAATTCCCGTTCCTTCTGTTCCAGTTCCGGCCGGACGTCTATGCCATTTCGGGCGCGGCGGCGCTGCTTGCGGCGGCGCTGGGTTCCATCCAGGCGGTTCTGTCGGCGGCGCGCCTGTCGCCGGCGGTGGCGATGGCGCCCCCCGCCCCGACCGTCTACCGCCAGTTCATTCTCGACAAGATCGGGCTGACCCGGCTGTTGCCGCAGGGGCTGAACATGGCCTTGCGCTCGATCATGCGCCAGCCGGTCCGGGCCAGCCTGACCGTGCTCGGCATTTCCCTGTCGTCCGGGCTCGTCGTCAGCGGCCTGTTCGTCGAGGATTCGATGGATTACATGCTCGACGCCCAGTATTTCCACGCTCAGCGCGAACAGGCGACGATCAGCTTTTCGCGGCCGGTTACGGCTTCAGGCCTTGAGGCGGTGTCCCGCCTGCCCGGGGTCATGGCGGTCGAGCCGATGCGCGCGGTGGCGGTCAAATTCCGGCATGGCACGCATTCGCGGCTCGGCGTCATCGAGGGCAAGCTGAACACCGCCGACCTCAACCGGGTGATCGACGCCAACCTCGATCCGATTGTCCTGCCGCCGAGCGGTCTGGCGCTGTCCACGGCCATGGCGAACCTGCTCGCCCTGCGTGTCGGCGACAGCGTCGAGGCCTATCTGCTCGACGGCAGCGGCAAGGTGCTGTTGCTGCCGGTGACCGGCATCTTCCAGCAATTCGTCGGTCTTGGTGCCAATATGGAGATCTCGGCCCTCAACCGTGCGATGGGCCAGCAGGGCTATGCCGACGGCGCCTATCTTCTGGTCGACAGCGAAAAGACCGACGCGCTTTACAACGCCGTCAAGCAGACGCCGGGCATCGCTTCGATCACCCTGTCGCGCGTCGCGCTCAAGGAGCTCCGCGACCTGCTGCAGGAAAATCTCGGCATCAACCGCACGATTTTCGTGGCGCTGGCGGTGATTATCGTTTTCGGCGTCGTCTACAATACCGCCCGCATCCAGCTGTCGGAACGTTCGCGCGAACTGGCGAGCCTCAGGGTGCTCGGCTTCACCCGCTTCGAGGTGTCCGTGGTGCTCTTGACCGAGGTGACGCTGCTGACGCTTGTCGCTCTGCCGCTCGGCTGGCTGGTCGGCTACGGGGCATCGGCGGGCATGCTGACGGGCATTTCCAGCGAATTGTTCACCTTCCCGCTGGTGATTTCGCGGGCAACCTATTCATGGGCGACGATCACGACGCTTGTCGCCGCCCTGGTATCGGGGTTCATCGTGCAGCGACGCGTTGCCGGTCTGGACATGATCGCCGTGCTCAAGACAAGGGACTGAACCAATGAAGTGGCGCAACATCATCCTGACCATCGTGATCGTGGCACTTGTCGGTCTCGGCGGCGCCTGGGCTTTTCGCCCGCAGCCGCTCGGCGTCGACCTCGCCGAAATCACCAGCGGCACGCTGTCGGTGACCGTGGGTGACGAAGGCGTGGCGCAGATCAAGGATACCTACGAGGTGTCGACGCCGCTGGGTGGCGATGTCGAGCGCATCCCCTTCACGGTCGGCGATCTGATCCGTGAAGGTCAGGTGGTCGCGACCATCGTGCCGCAATTGTCGAGCTTCCTCGACGAGCGTTCGCGCGCCGAGGCCGAGGCGGCGGTCAAGGCGGCGGAAGCGGCGGTTGCCTCGGCCCGGACCGATATCGACGCCGCCAAAAACGCCGTCGCGTTCCAGAAGGCCGAGCTGGAGCGCACCATGCACCTGCGCGAGCGCGGTCTGGTCACCGAGCAGGTGGCCGAACAGGTGCAGTTCGAACTCGATCGGCGCCAATCGGCCCTGACCAATGCCGAGGCCAGCCTCGATCTTCGGCAGCGCCAGCTCGAACAGGCCGAAGTGCGGCTGATCGAGCCGACCAGCATGGACCGGCGCACCATTCAGTTCGAGGTCAAGGCGCCGGCCGACGGCCAGGTGCTCGAAATCGCCAACGAGAACGCGCGCGCCCTGCCCGCCGGATCGAAGCTGATGACCATCGGCGATCCGCACAATCTCGACATCCTGGTCGACCTGGTGTCGAGCGACGCGGTGCGGGTGGAGGCCGGCGACAGGGCGACAATCGAGGGCTGGGGAGGCGATACCGTGCTCGAGGCCAGGGTGCGCCGGGTCGAGCCGATCGGGTTCACCAAGGTGTCGGCGCTCGGCATCGAGGAACAGCGGGTGCGCGTCAGGCTCGACCTGACCTCTCCGCCCGAACTGTGGCGGAGCCTCGGGCATCTTTATCGGGTCTTCGCTGAAATCGAGGTCGAGCGCTACGACATCGCCACGCTGGTGCCGACCTCGGCGCTGTTCCGCTCGAACAACGATTGGGCGTGCTATGTCGCCGAGGGCGAAGTGGCGCGTCTGAAAACCCTGACGCTCGGCGCGCGCGACAACGGTTTTGCCGTGGTCGAGGTCGGTCTCGAACCCGGCGAAAGGGTGATCGTGCATCCGAGCGACCAGATTGTCGACGGCAGCTTCATCGCCGACCGCGCCACGATGAACGCGGGGTAGACGGGGCGCCCAGAAGCAGGCCTGGACCCAGCCTTCGCCGGGGTGACGGCCGCGGGTCCGGGCAACGCCGATACAAGCCGCCAGTGTCATTCCGGCGAAGGCCGGAACCCGGAAGCTCCCTATCCCTTCGTCGCCGCTTCGAGCTCGATGGCGTCGGTGGCGGTGATGGCGGCCATGTTGACGATGCCGCGACTGGTGACCGAAGGCGCAAGGATATGGGCCGGGGCGGTGAGCCCGAGGATCACCGGGCCGAGCGCCAGAGCGTTGTTGGTTTCCTTGAGCAGGGTCATCGACAGGTTTGCGGCTTCGAGATTGGGGAAAATCAACAGGTTGGCATCGCCCTGAAGCACCGAATCCGGGATATAGCGTTGCCGCAATTCCGGGTTGAGGGCCAGATCGCCCTGCATTTCGCCCTCGACGACCATGTCGGGGGCGATCTGCTTGAGCTTGTCATAGGCCGCGCGCATCTTGAACGAGGTCGGGCCGTCGCGTGAGCCGAAATTGGAATAGCTCAACAGCGCCGCCCGCGTCTCGATGCGGAAGCGCCTGAGGTGTTCGCGCGCCTCGAGGGCAATGTTGACCACTTCGTCGGCGGTCGGATCGATATGCATGTAGGTGTCGGCCAGACACAGGATGCGGTCCTGCGTGATGAGCATGGACAGGCCGGCGATATCGGAGATGCCGGGCCGGAGGCCGATGATCGACTTCAATGTCTCGGCGTGGACGATGAACCGGCCCTGCAAGCCGCAGAGCATGCCGTCGGCGTCGCCGCGCTTCACCGCCAGGGCGGCGATGACCGAGGTGCGGGTGCGCACATGGGTGCGGGCCGTGTCCGGCGTGATGCCCTTGCGCCCCACCAGCGCGTGATAGAGCTCGACATAGTCGCGATAGCGCGGGTCGGATTCGGGATTGATCAGCTCGAAGTCGCGTCCGGGCTCGAGGGTCAGGCCGAAGCGTTCGATGCGATGTTCGATGACGGCGGGGCGCCCGATCAGGATCGGCCGGATCAGCTTTTCCTCGAGCAGGACCTGGGTGGCGCGCAGGACCCGTTCGTCCTCGCCGTCGGCAAAGACGATGCGCTTGGGATCGGAGCCGGCGCGGGCGATGACCGGTTCCATGACGAGGCCGGAGCGGAAGACGAAGCGGTTGAGCCTTTCGTGATAGACCTCGAAATCCTCGATCGGCCGCCGGGCGACGCCACTCTCCATCGCCGCCCGGGCGACGGCCGGGGCGATCCTGAGGATCAGGCGCTTGTCGAACGGGCTCGGGATCAGATAGGCGCGTCCGAAGCAGTTCTGGGCGCCGGTGGCCGAGGCTTCGAGCGCCGGCTCGTGCGCCAGCTCGGCAATGGCCTTGACGGCGGCGGCCTTCATGTCCTCGTTGATGGCGGTGGCGCCGACATCGAGGGCGCCGCGGAACAGGAACGGGAAGCACAGGACGTTGTTGACCTGGTTCGGATAGTCCGAGCGCCCGGTGCACACCATGGCGTCGGGCCGGGTTTGCATCGCCAGCTCCGGCATGATCTCCGGCACGGGATTGGCGAGCGCCAGGACCAGAGGGTCGCGCGCCATCTTGCTCAGCATGTCGGGCGTCATGGTGCCGGGACCGCTGAGACCGAGGAAGATGTCGGCGCCGTCCATGATTTCGGCGAGATCGGTCTTGTCGGTCTCCTGGGCATAGGCGCCACGCCATCTGTCGACGCTCGCCCTTCGTGCCGCGGTGACGATGCCCTTGCGGTCGCCGATCCAGATGTTCTCGCGGCGCGCGCCGAGCGAAACCAGAAGATTCAGGCAGGCGATGGCGGCGGCGCCGGCGCCCGAGGTGACGATCTTGACGTCCTCGATCTTCTTGCCGGTGATCTCGAGTCCGTTGATGACTGCGGCGGCGGTGATGATGGCCGTTCCATGCTGGTCATCATGAAAGACCGGGATCTTCATGCGGGCGCGCAGAGCTTCCTCGATCGCGAAGCAGTCGGGCGCCTTGATGTCCTCGAGATTGATGCCGCCGAAGCTGGGTTCGAGCGGGCGCACGACCTCGATGAACTTGGCGACATCGGTCTCGTCGACCTCGATGTCGATGGCATCGATGCCGGCGAATTTCTTGAACAGGACGGCCTTGCCCTCCATCACCGGCTTGCCGGCGAGCGCGCCGATATTGCCGAGGCCGAGCACGGCGGTGCCGTTGGAGATGACGGCAACCAGATTCTGCCGCGAGGTGTAGATGTCGGCCTTGGCGGGGTCGGCGGCGATCTCTTCACACGGCGCGGCAACGCCGGGCGAATAGGCCAGGGCCAGGTCGCGTTCGTTGCTCAGCGGCTTGAGCGGCACGATCTCGATCTTTCCCGGACGCGGCTCGGCGTGGTAGTGCAGCGCGGCCTCGCGCAGGGCCCTTTGCTGATCGCGGGAATCGGATGCCATTTGAGATCCTGTTGAAGTGATGGATGCGGCGGTTTCGGCCGCCTGACGGACGCGCACTGATTGCCACCAATCGCTAACAAAGAAAAGGGACGAGCCGTGATCAGGCCGCCGCGCTGTCCCCTAAATCCTCGGATTTTGGTGCGACGAAATTGAGCGCCCGGGCCAGATTGAGGAAAGCCTCGGGCTTGAGCGGCGGCGCGAACAGGTAGCCCTGGGCCTGCACGACGCCGTGATCGCGCAAATAGATCGCCTGCGCCTCGGTCTCGACGCCCTCGGCGACGATTTCGGCGCCGAGATCGACGGCCATGGCGATCAGCCCGTTGAGCACCGGCACCTGGCCGCTGTCCGGCTTGACCATGTCGACGAAGACCTGGTCGATCTTGATGATGTCTACGCCAAGGGTCTGCATATAGGCGAGATTGGAATGGCCGGTGCCGACATCATCGAGCGCCAGCCTCGCGCCGATGGCATGCAGGCCGGCAATGACGCTCGCCGCCTGCACATTGTTGGAGATCGGCCGGCGCTCGGTGATCTCGAAGACGAGCTGGCGGAACCTGATCGATGAGCCGCCGAATATGGCCTGCACGTCCTCGACGATGGAATTGTCGTGGAAGTGCCCCTCGAACAGGTTGATCGAGATCTTGATCTCGGGCATCTCGCGGCAAAGACCGGAGAGCTCGTTGCGCACCTGCTGCATCAGGTGGACGGTCATCGGGATGGCGAGCCCGGAGGCCTCGGCATAGTCGATGAACTCGGACGGCGGCACGACCTTGCCGCTGCGCTTGACCCAGCGCACCAGCACCTCGCAGCCCAGGAGTTTTCCGGTGCCGAGATGGATGACCGGCTGGTAGTAGGGGCGCAATTCGCCAAGGGCGATGGCGCGTTCGATGTCCATGGCCGGAATGGCCTCGCGGCGCACATATTGCAGCGCCAGGAACAGGAAACCGCCGCTCATCAGGCAGGCGATGATGGTGAAGGCCCAGTCGAGATCGGCATAGCCGGCGCGCACGTCGAGGAAAGGCACGGCGATCTCGGCGCGGATCGGGATTTCGCTGGCGAAGGAATTGACGGCGATGAAGGCGAGATCGTTGGTGCGCTCGGCGAATTCGGCATAGTCGCCGAGCGTGACGATCGGCGTGCCATTGGTCAGCGACAGGCGAAAGGTCGTGGCGGTGCGCAGGCCCTCGGGCAGACCGAGGGTCAGGCGCGGGCTGAGATAGACGATGGCGGAAACGTGTTTCGCACCGACCAGCCGCGTCACCTTGAGCATGGGCAATTCATAGCCTTCGAGCTGCACGACGGTCAGCGTCTCGGGACGGCCCGGCAGGGTCAGGGTCTTGGACAGGACCACATAGTGCAGGTCCTGCCCGAACAGGTCGCAATATTGCACGCCGTCGTCGTTCTCGACGATGAACTGGCGCAGAGCCAGCGAAGTCCGCAAGGCGTTCTGGGCGTTGCGCACGAAGGTCGGGGTGCACAGCGACGGGCTTTGCTCGAGCACTGTGCGGATGGATTTCAGCCCGTCATAAACCGATTCCTGGGTCTCGATCGTCAGCTCGTCGACCAGGTTCTGGATGCTCGAGGTCTCGCGAATGCGGACATAGCCATCAAGGATGTAGTCGACCGCCAGCACCGGCGCAAACGCCAGGATGGCGCTCAGCAGCATCAAGATGTGCGAGTATTTCGAGATCATCCCGTGTTCCGAACGCAATCGTTCAGTCCGCAGGCTAGCCATGTCTGGCTAAGACCCCGTTAAATGCGCAAGAACACTTGTCGGTTGACCCGCATATTGGCGAATTGCCAGGGCTGATCCGCGTGGATTTCCTTGTCGAACCGCCCGTGCCGCGCCGTCGGCCGCCAGTCGGGCGACACGCCAACGACCGGCCCGATGGAGGGCAAGGCGGTCGATCTGATGCGCGGTCATCGCAACTGCCCGCGAAACGCGCCGCAATGGCTTGCAGCGCCCGGAGAGCCGTCCCGAAGCCGTCGCCGTCCTGGCCTATTTCTTGTCCGCGACGTTAACGCGCAGGCTCAGCTCCCGCAATTGCCGGGCCGTGGCCGGCGACGGCGCGCCGAGCAGCAGGTCTTCGCCCTGCTGGTTCATCGGGAAGGCCGTGACCTCGCGAAGGTTCTGCTCGCCGCAAATGAGCATGATGATGCGCTCGATGCCGGCGGCGAGGCCGCCATGCGGAGGGGCGCCATAGCTCAGGGCGCGCAGCATGCCGCCGAACTGGGCCTCGAGATGCTCGCGGTCGTAGCCGGCGATGGCGAAGGCCTTTTCCATGATGTCGGGGCGATGGTTGCGGATGGCGCCGGAGGCCAGTTCGTATCCGTTGCAGACGATGTCGTACTGGAAGGCATGGATGGCCAGCGGATCGGCGCCTTCGAGCGCCACGAGACCGCCCTGGGGCATGGAGAACGGGTTGTGCGAGAAATCGACGCGCTTTTCCTCCTCGTTCCATTCGTACATCGGGAAATCGACGATCCAGCACAAGGCGAACCGTTCGGTGTCGACGAGATTGAGGTCGAACCCGGTCTTCTGGCGTGCCGCGCCGGCAAAGGCATGGAACTTCTGTGGCACGCCGCAGATGAAGAACACCGCGTCGCCGTCCTTGAGACCGAGCTGGGCGCGGATCGCCTCGGTGCGTTCGGGGCCGATATTCTTGGCGATCGGACCGGCGCCCTCGCCGTCGCGGAAAAAGATATAGCCGAGACCCGGCTGGCCTTCGGCCTGCGCCCAGGCATTCATGCGGTCGCAAAAGGCGCGGCTGCCGCCGGTCGGGGCCGGAATGGCCCAGACCTCGACCATCGGGTCACTGGCGATCTGGCCGGCGAAGACCTTGAAGCCCGAGCCGGCGAAATGCTCGGTCACCGGCTGCATGACGATGGGGTTCCTAAGGTCCGGCTTGTCGGAGCCGTATTTGCGCATCGCCTCGGCATAGGGAATGCGCGTGAAGGGATAAGGCGAGACCTTGCGGTCGCCCGCGAACTCCTCGAACAGGCCGTGCAGCACGGGCTCGATGGCGGCGAAGACGTCGTCCTGCGTGACGAAGCTCATCTCGACGTCGAGCTGGTAGAATTCGCCCGGGCTGCGGTCGGCGCGGGCATCCTCGTCGCGGAAGCAGGGCGCGATCTGGAAGTAGCGGTCGAAGCCCGCGACCATGATGAGCTGCTTGAACTGCTGCGGCGCCTGCGGCAGCGCATAGAACTTGCCGGGGTGCATGCGCGACGGCACGAGGAAGTCGCGTGCGCCTTCGGGGGAGGACGCGGTGAGGATCGGCGTCTGGAATTCGTTGAAGCCCGCATCGGTCATCCGCCTGCGGACGGAGGCGATGATCTTCGAGCGGAGCAGGATGTTCCGGTGAAGCGTCTCGCGACGAAGGTCGAGGAAACGGTAGCTGAGGCGGATGTCTTCCGGGTAGTCCGGCTCGCCGAAGACCGGCAGCGGCAGATCCTGCGCCTCGGACAGCACCTCGAGCGAGGAGACCGCGATCTCGATTTCGCCCGTGGGCAGGTTCGGGTTGACGGTCTCCGCCGAGCGCGCGACGACCTTCCCCTCGATGCCCACGACGAATTCGGAGCGGACCTTTTCCGCAAGGCCGAAGGCTTCCGCCCGGTCGGGATCGAAGACGAGCTGGGTCAGTCCGTAATTGTCGCGCAGATCGATGAAAAGGAGGCCGCCATGGTCGCGCTTGCGGTGGACCCAGCCGGCGAGACGGACCGTCTCGCCCACATGCGACTTGCGAAGCTCGCCACAGGTGTGGCTGCGGAAACTGCTCATTAT